>CAMBPW010000098.1 GCA_945869755.1 uncultured Gemella sp. | reverse complement strand
GAACAAAATGCTGTTAATAATATTATAAATAAAGCAGTTTTATTAGCGTTACTATCATTCATATAATTTATTAATATTAAAGGAATAGCTATATAACTAATAATATATAATATAGTAATAATGGGTAATATTTTTTTATTCATAATTTAATCCTTTCTAGTTTCTAATATTATATTAATTAAACCTTTATTGTACATATCACTAATAAAATTTATAGCTTCATTTTTTTCAATGTTTGGATTTTCTATAAAAAATCTAAGGCTTGCAAGTACATTAGTTGTTGAAAAATGATATATTAATTCAGTTTTATTATTAGAAATTGTTTTATCGTCAAAAATAAATATCTTTTCTAATTTATTTTTTATTAGCAATTTTAATTTTTTTTCAAAAGAGTTGTTATCACTGTTTTCTAAAAATATTTTTAAATAATCAATGTTGTTTAAACATTCATCTATAAGTGCAGAAAAATGTTCAACAGGAACGTTATTAATTTTTAGAAAACTAACTAACATTTCATCTTGTCTAATAGATATGTAATTAATCATATTATTTTCAATTTTATCAAGTAAGTCATATTTATCGAGAAAGTGTCTATAAAATGTACTTCTATTAATGTTAGATTTTTCTACAATGTCAGAGATTGTTATTTTATTAAAATTTTTATATTTTAACAATTCAAACATAGTAGTTATAATAATTTTTTTCGTTTTTCCAATTTTGTTGCCGTATATCATCGTTTTAAATCCTTTAAAATGAAACAAAAATTTAAAATTTGTTGCAAATGCAACAGAGTGTATATTTTTGATGCTTGTTTTTAATTATTTTTAATTATAAACTAAATTCATAACAAAAAGCAACACATAGTTGCGAAAATTAGGAGGAATTATAATGAAAAACAATAAGATATTATTAGCAATAATGACGGTAGCGTTAATAGTAATAACATTAATTACATCGGCACAAATCCCTACAGCAAAACCAGAAATTAAAAATTTACCTATTGCTATTGTTAATAATGATAATAGCCAATTAACTACAAATATTGTAGACAAATTGAAAAATACTTTGGAAGAACAAGGAACTTTAAAAGTAGAAATTTTAGATAATAAAGAACAAGTATTAAATGAAATGAAATCTCAAAATTATTATGGAGCATTAATAATTGATAAAAATTTTTCTAGTAACATTACAAAATTGGCAGCAGGAGGGAAAGAGCAAGCTAGAATAGATATTTTAATTAATCAAGGGAAAAATATCAATGTAAGTAATCAACTTACAAATATACTGTCAAAAATAGTTGATAATATCGGAAATAATTTATCAACTCAAACTATAACAACAATAAAAGAAAAAAATGTTCCACTTAGTGCAGATGTTGCATTGTCATTACAAAAACCAATAATTACTAACGTAGAAATAGTAAACGGAGTTGGAGATTTAACATTTGGAACATTGCCATTTTTCCAAATAACATGGATGGCAAGTTTAATATCAGCAGTTATCTTATTTATTAATTACAATAAAAAAACGTTTAGTAACAAACTAGAGGAAATCAATTTTAAAATGTATAATATCATATTTATGACGATAAATTCGTTAGTTATAGGATATGGAACAGTTTATTTAATAAAATGGATATTGCAAGTGGAGTTTAATAACATTAATAAACTAGGAATATTTTTATCAACAGCTTCATTAGTTGTTATGATATTGATATACGGGTTAGCTAATTGGCTAAAATTTGCTGTGATACCGTTAGCTGTGTTACTGATGCTATTTAGTTTACCTTTAGTACAATTAGCTCCAGAAATGCTATCTAATTTTTATATTAATTATGTACTTTCGTGGACGCCGGTTAAATTTATAGTAGAAGGAGCTAAAGAAATTTTATTTTTCAATGGTAACTATTTTAATAGTAATACAGAGTATCTTTTAATAATATTATTAGTAGGGTTAATGTTATTATTTACAAAATTTAAAACAAATAAATATATTTAATATAATAAAACGTATGGAAGTAAAAATATAACTTAATATATAAAAGTGATATTTTTACTTCTATACTTATTTACAATAATACTTAATATAGAAAATTAATAATGATAAACATTATTTTTTATGTAAGTAAATTTATAGAAATGAAAATTACAAAATGCAAATTTTTATAAATGCTTGTTAAATTTTTCTATATAGAGTAAAATTATTATAGTAAATAAATAAAGGAGAATATATTATTATGTCAAAAGTACATGTATTTGATCATCCATTAATTCAACATAAGTTGTCTTTTATACGTGATGTAAAAACAAGCTCTAAAGATTTTAGACAATTAACAAATGAAGTAGGAATGCTAATGGGTTATGAATTAACTCGTGATTTACCACTTGAAGAGGTAGAAATAGAAACTCCTATTGAAAAAACAACTTGTAAAAGATTGTCGGGGAAAAAAATTGTTTTTGTACCAATTTTACGTGCTGGCTTAGGAATGGTAGATGGATTGATGGCATTGTTGCCAGCTGCAAGAGTAGGACATGTAGGTTTATATCGTGATCCTGAAACATTACAACCACATGAATATTTTGTGAAAATTCCAAGTGAACCAGAAAAAAGACAATTTATAGTTGTAGATCCAATGTTAGCAACAGGAGGTTCTGCAATAGCGGCAATAAATTCCCTTAAACAACGTGGAGTTACAGACATTAAATTTATGTGTTTAATAGCAGCTCCAGAAGGAGTTAAATTGTTACAAGAAGCTCATCCTGATGTAGAAATTTTTATTGCAGGATTAGATAGTCATTTGAATGATCATGGATATATTGTTCCAGGTTTAGGAGATGCAGGAGATAGAATTTTTGGTACAAAATAAAATTTTATTTTGCTTAAAATTTTGTAAAATTACTTGAAAACGATTTAAAAAAGTAATATAATTTTATTGTATATCTTTTTTTAAAAAAGGTTATATAGGTTAAAAATTTCACAAAAAAGTGAGGTGAAAGATTTTATGCACGAACAAACTTATCTTATAACAAGACTATTTGGTACTGATATTACTGTTAATATTCCAAGTGCTATAAATACAATAGTTACTTGTATAATTACTTTTATAGTAGTTATGTTTTTAACTAGTAAGGTAAAGTTACGACCAGATAGTAAACGTCAAAATCTAGCGGAGCTTATTGCAAATCTTATTAGAAATATTGTGGCAAGCAATGTTAGTTGGACGAAATATGGTAAGAGTTTGTGGGCTATGGGGCTTAGTTTGGCTTCATTAGTAGCTGTTGCCAATATAATTGGTGTAATTGTAGAAATTCAGTATGATAATGTTTTATACTTAAATTCAATAACTGCTGATCCTACATTTACATTTACACTGGCAGGTCTTATGATTTTGTTTACTCATTATTATGGATATAAATATAAGGGAGCAAAACATTATTTTGGGACATATACTTCAAGTGGTGCAATGATAACACCTTTTAAAGTTTTAGAAGAGTTTGTTAACATATTGACTCTATCTATGCGTTTGTACGGTAATATTTTTGCGGGTGAAGTATTAATAACTCTATTAGTTTCTTTAGTAGGTGCAGGATTTGTATATGCAATACTAGGAATGGTAGGTTTAGTAGCTTGGAAGGCATTTTCTATTTTTATAGGATTTATTCAAGCATACAT
>CAMBPW010000097.1 GCA_945869755.1 uncultured Gemella sp. | reverse complement strand
CCTATAATAAAATTTCCTGAATTTAGCTCGGTATTAATTATACACATATTTGATATTTCATAATTAATATTTATTTTTTTCTCACAAAATCTTAAAAATTTCAATAAATAATCTTTAACTTTTGAATCGGCATTATCCCATTTTAAATATTCACTAGCCATATTATTACATTCTTCATACATCAATAAAAAAGGATTTTTAGCAAAAATTAAATTATTTTTTTCAGGATAGGTTGTATTATGAACTTTACTTAATAAATACGAAGCAATTTCCATATCCGTATCATAATTCAACGCTCTTCCTTTCAAATATTCCATAGTCAAATATTTATAAGGAATAATTTTTGTGTTTTCTACCAAATCATAAACTTTTGGAGTTACAGTGCTATTCTCTAATATTTTTAATGTGTGATATTCATACTTCATCTGTTCTTTTAAGTTCATTTGACTTTTCATATTCAGACGTAAAATTCTTTTTTCAGTTTCACTATAATCATATAAAAAGTTAATATTATATTCACCAGCACCTAATAAAGAAATATTTTTGAAATTAGTTTCATAAGTTAATAAATCTTCTTTTGTATCTATATCTAAACAATATTCTCCTAGACAATAACTAATATTCTCATTTTTCAATTTTAATAGTGTATTTTCTAAAACTGTATTCGTTCCATATTGTTCAATATTAAAAATTTCTTTTATAGCTTTTTTCATTCCAATTAAATAATATCCGCCATCATAAGTAGGATTGATTACTACATCATTTTTATCTAAACTACTAAAAGCATTATTTAAAATTTCTTCAGTAATACCTACAACGTCAGAACCAATTAATAAAATTTTACTATTAGAATTTGATTTAAATATTTCATTAATTGCATTAAACATTTTATCACCTAAAGTATTACCACTTTGATAATAAAATCGTAAATTTTCATCTTCTAAAATATTTCTCATATATTCATCAGAATTAAAATCTTCACTATGAAAAATTTTTACATCATAATTCCATTTTTTTAAATTATAATAAAGTTTTTTCAACAATTTTTTTTGAATATAAACTGCTTCACTAGCAGTTAAAAAATCATACAATCTAGTTTTAGTAGTTCCTACTTTAGGTACTCTAGTAAATAAAATTATTATCTTTTTCATAATATAAAAAATAAGGAGCTACATTAAAATAGCCCCCTACTTACTCCTTAATTAAAATTTGTAATCTGGATATTCTTTAGTACCATCAAGTGCATTAGTTACATTTGTATATCCTAAATCAATTATTTTTTGTGCTGCTTTTCCAGAACGGTTTCCACTATAGCAATAAGTATAAATTGGTGTAGATTTGTCTGCTGGTAATTTTTCTGCCAGTTTATCTAATTCATCAACTTGAATATTTATTGCATCTTTTGCATGAGCTTTTTCATAATCTTCTGCTTTACGAACGTCTACAAAGAAACCTTTTCCTTCTGTAAGAGCTTTTTGGAAATCTACAGCTAATACGTTAGCATATTTTACTAACTCATAACTTGTATATTCTTTAACACCTTGTGCGTTAGTTACATCTTTAAATCCTTCTGCAACTAAAATGTCTGCTGCTTCTTTACTCTTTTTACCACTATTGCAATATAAAATTACAGGTTTTTCTTTCCAAGCAGAAATTTTTTCAATATTTGCTTTAACATCTGCAACTGCGATATTAATTGCGTGTTTTAAATGACCTGCTTTATATTCATCTGCTGAACGAACATCTATAACTAAAACTTTTTCTTTTTCTTTATCATCAGCTTGAATTTTTGCAAGGTCTTCACCTTTCATTTCTTTAACAGTAACTTTTGTAGTTTCTGTAGTTGAAGTTGTTGTTGTAGTTTCTTTAGAACACCCTACAACTGTCAGAGCTAATGCTGCTGCACATAATGATGCTAATAATTTTTTGAATTTCATTTTAAAATTCCTCCCATTTTTTTATTTTTTTATTTTAAAATTTATATTCAAATTCTTTTGTTCCATCTAAAACATTTGTAACATTAGTATATCCTAAATCTACTAATTTTTGAGCGACAACCGCTGAACGATTACCACTATAGCAATAAGTATAAATTTCAGCATTTTTATCTGTTGGTAATTTTGCTTCAATTCCATCAAGTGCTTTTGAATTTACCGAGATAGCATCTTTTGCATGCCCTGCGTTAAAATCTTTTTCTTCTCGAGCATCAATATAAAATACTCCATCTCTATTTGATTCTAAAACAGATTGAAAATCTGAACCTATTATACTAGCAAATTGAACAAATTTATAATCTTTATATTCCATAACTCCAGGAGCTACAGTCAAGTTTGTAAATCCTGCATCTTTTAGCATAGTTGCTGCGTCAATACTCATAGATTTACCATGACAATATAGAATAATTGCTTTATCTTTAAAACTTTCTATACTACTAATATGTTCTTTAAAAACTTTAAATGGAATATTAATAGCATGTTTCAAATGACCTTTTGCATATTCTTCTTTTGCTCTAGTATCAATTACTAAATATTTTTCTTTCTCTTTATCATCAAGTTGAATATTTTGTAATTCTTCCCCAGAAATTTCTTTGAAGTCATGTTGTTTATCACTAGCATGATTATGTGATGAGTGGTTATGTTCCCCACTACTTGTATTTGTGTTTTCTGTTTTTGAAGAACAACCTACAAAAACTACAGATACAGCTATAATAACTGCTAAAATTTTTTGTAATTTCATCCTTGAGTTTCTCCTCGAATTTCTATTACAATCTCCCATAAATATTTTAACATATATGTAAATCGGTTTCAATAACTTTTTTTGAAATTATTTTTAATATAAAAAAGTAGATTTACAAAATTAATAGTAAATCTACTTTGAAATTAATTGTTTTTTATAGGAAAGAAAAACTGTGATTCTTTAGTTCCATCAAGTGAAATTGTTATATCTGTATAACCTAATTCTTGTAATTTTTCTGCAATAACTACAGATCTATCACCTGTGTAATCATATAAATAAATATCTGTATCTTTTTCTTTCGGTAAAACATCTAAAATATTACTTAAATTTTTATAATCAACTCTAACTACATTTTTAGCATGAGCTTTGTTGAAATCTTTTTCATCACGGCTATCAATAAAGAAATCTTCTCCTTTATCAATAACTTTTTGAAATTCAGAACCAGTTAAATTAGTATAAGTTACATATTCATAAGTAGCTTCGGCAACTCCCGGTGCAACTAAAATATGTAAAAATCCATCAGCTAATAATTTTTCTCCGATAATTTTAGCTTCTTCTGCTGTATTTCCGTAAAGAATAATTTTATCTTTACCCCAATCTCTTATTCTTCCAATTTTAAAATCATCTTTTGGCATATTAATAGCATATTTTATATGCCCTTTTTCATATTCATCTTCTGAACGAACATCTATAACTAAATAACTTTCTTTTTCTTTTATATTATTTTGAATTGCTGTAACTTCTTCTGCTGCAATATTATTAATTACAGGTGTAGTTTCTGGTTTTGGACAACAAGCTAAATCAGCAGGAAATTTTTTATTATCTGGATCTTCTTTTCTTTCTTGTTGTGTAGAATTTGTAGTTGTCGAAGTTGTTGATTTTTGTTCGTTACTATTTGAACAACCCGTTAAAATAATTCCACTTGATAATAATATTGATAAATATAATCTTTTATTCATATATTCTCCATTT
>CAMBPW010000096.1 GCA_945869755.1 uncultured Gemella sp. | reverse complement strand
CCAGGAGATAAACCAGGAACAGAAACACCAACACCGACAGGTGACAAACCAGAATTACCAAAAACAGAAACATCTAAAGAAGGTAAACTATCTAATACTGGAGCAACTACTTCTACAACTACAGCAGCAGGACTGGGATTACTAGCATTCGCTGCAGCATTACTTGCAAGAAGAAGAAAAAACGATAAATAATTCAATTAATTGAATAAATTTAACGGTAAAACACGAGAGATTAACGTCTCTCGTGTTTTTTTGATATTAACTGAATATTGTAATAGAAAAACTTTATTCTATCTTTCAGAAAGTGTATTTACATACAATTAAGCAAAAAAATAGATAGTTTCGTTTTGTTTGTGTCACAAATGTTTGTATTCTCTAGAAATTTAGGTATATTCTAAAACATTTAGTATTACTATTATTACTCATATATGGTATAATTATTTAGTTATAGTAAATTAGAAAGGAGATGCCATGTTAATTCAACTAAATAACATTAGTAAATATTTTGTCGTTAATGAAGTTTTTTCTAACGTTAAATTTGAGATTAATGAAAAAGATAAAGTTGCTATTGTTGGTCGTAACGGAGCTGGTAAAACTACATTACTTAAAATTATTGCTGGTGTAGATAGTTTTGATAGTGGAGAAAGAATAATTTCTAAAAATGTATCAATAGGTTATTTATCGCAACAATTTATCGTTAAAGAAAATAAAACTATATATGAAGAAATGTTAAGTTGCTTTACAGAAATAATCGAGTTAGAAAAGAAATTAGAATATTTAGCAGAACAATTAACTCCTGAAAATTTAGAAAAAGATACTACATTGTTAAAACGCTATGATAATTTACAAAATGAAGTTTTAACTCATAAAGATTATCACTATAAAAGTAAAATATATAGCGTTTTGTTTGGTTTAGATTTTACAAAAGAAGATGTGGATAAATCTATTGTAAATTTTTCTGGTGGTGAGAAAACACGAATTTCTATGGCTAAACTTTTACTTAGTGAGCCTGATGTTTTGATTTTAGACGAACCGACAAACCATCTTGATATGCAAAATGTCGCATGGTTAGAAAATTACTTAAATTCTTATCAAGGGGCAGTAGTAATAGTAAGTCATGATAGATATTTTTTAGATAAAATTGTGAACATAGTTTATAATGTAGAATTTTCTCGTGTAAAAAAATATGTTGGAAATTACACTTCATTTTTAAAGCAATATGAAGAAGATTATGAAAAACAATTAAAAGAATATGTAGCTCAACAAAAAGACATAAAAAAGTTAGAAGAATTTGTACAAAAAAATATAGCTAGAGCTTCTACGAGTGGTATGGCAAAAAGTAGACAGAAAATTTTAGATAAAATAGAGCGTATAGATAATCCACGAAAAGATGAGAAAACGGCAAATATTGAATTTAATATTAAAGAGCAAAGTGGACGTGATGTTTTAAGAATTGCTAATTTGGAAGTAGGATATAATAACGAAAAAATTGGAACAAATTACAATTTTGATGTTTATAAAGGTGATAGAATAGCGATAATAGGGAAAAATGGTATAGGAAAATCTACACTAATAAAAACTATCGCAAAAAAACAAAAAGCACTTTGTGGAGAAATAAATTACGGAAGTAAAGTTTCGGTAGGATATTACGATCAAAAGCAAGCAGAGTTTGAATCTGTAAAAACAGTTTTAAATGAGTTTTGGGATGAATATCCAACTATGAAAGAATCGGAAGTAAGAAATATATTAGGAAGATTTTTATTTAGTGGAGAAGATGTTTTAAAAATTGTACGTGATTTATCGGGTGGAGAAAAAGCTAGATTACAATTAGCAAAATTAATGCTTGAAAAAAATAACTTATTAATTTTAGATGAGCCAACAAATCATCTTGACATAGCTAGTAAACAAGTTTTAGAATCAGCATTGGAAAATTATGAAGGAACACTATTATTTGTCAGTCATGATAGATATTTTATAAATAAATTAGCAAATAAAGTATTAGAAGTTGAAGAAAATAAATTCAATATATATTTAGGAAATTTTGATTACTATTTAGAAAAAAAAGAGCAAGAATTAGTTTTACAACAATTAAATAAAGAAAATAATAACGTTAAAACAGAAAAAGAAATAAATAGTTATAACTTAAATAAAGAAGAAAAAAAATTAATTAGAAAATTAGAAAGAACTCGAGATAATATATTAGAAGAACTTGAGAAAATAGAGTTAGAAATCGTTAATATAAATAACGAATTAATTAAAGAAGAAGTTTATACTAATGCAGAAAAAACTTTTGAGTGGAATGATAAATTGCAAAAAGCTAATGAAATGTTAGAAAAACTAAATAATGATTGGCTTGAAATAGAAGAACAATTAGAACAGGTAACGAACTAATGAATATAGCAATAACAACATATATAGATAACGAAAAACTGTTATTTGAAAAACATATAGGAAACTATACAAGTAGTGAAAAAGAACATATAATAAAATATGTAGATAAAAATAAAAAAAATTTTAAAATAGTTATTGACAAAAACAAAGATAATGTTAGTATAGTAAAAGATAATAATGTATTAAGTATAAAAAAGGAAAAATCATTATCAAAATATGAAACTAATTTTGGATTTATAGATTTAGAAACAAAATTAATTAAGATAGAAAAATTAGAAAGAAATAATTTTATACAGTTTGAAATAGAATATAAAATTTATTTTTCCAAAAAAGATAGCCAATTAAATAAATTGAAAATTTTAATAAAAATAATATAGGAGATATAATGAAAAACAAAATAATTAATGTACTAGAAGATGCAGTAAAAAAAATAAGTTCTGAACAGATAAATATTTATGTTGAAACTCCAAAAAATTCTGACAACGGGGATTTTTCTAGTAATGTAGCTATGCAACTTACAAAAATTTTGAAAAAAAATCCTAAAGTTATTGCTGAAGAAATTTTAGAAAATATTACACAAAACGATTTTATTGAAAAAGTGGAAATAGCTGGGCCAGGATTTATAAATTTTTTCGTAAATAAATCAAGTCTAGGTGATGTATTAAAAGTTATTTTTGACAAAGGAGATGCTTTTGGAGAAAATAATATAGGTAATCATGAAAAAGTTTTAATAGAATATGTATCTGCTAATCCTACAGGAGATTTACACGTTGGTCATGCGAGAAACGGAGCAGTTGCAGATTCTTTAGTTAGAATAATGAAAAAATCTGGATATGATATTACGAGAGAATTTTATGTTAATGATGCAGGTAATCAAATTAACAATTTAACTTTATCTGCTGATGCTCGTTATAAACAAGCATTAGGTCAAGATGTAATGATGCCAGAAGACGGTTATAATGGAAAAGATATTATCGTACTTGGAGAAGTGTTAGCTAAACAATTTGGTAATAGTTTATTAGAAAAAAGTGAAGAAGATTATTTAGCTTTTCTGCGTGAATATTCTGTAAATTATCAACTAGAAAAATTAAAAAAAGATTTGACAGATTTCAGAGTAGAGTTTGATAATTTTTATAGTGAAACTTCGCTATACGAAAGTGGAAAAATTTTAAAAACGTTAGAAAAATTAAATGAAGAAGGTCATATTTATGAACTTGATGGAGCTATGTGGCTAAATACTACATCACTTAATACTGGAGATGATAAAGATAGAGTTTTAATCAAAGCTGATGGAAGTTACACATATTTTACACCAGATATTGCATATCATAAAGATAAATTTGACAGAGGCTATGAAAAATTAATTAATTTATTCGGAGCAGATCATCACGGATATGTACCAAGATTAAAAGCATCAGTAT
>CAMBPW010000095.1 GCA_945869755.1 uncultured Gemella sp. | reverse complement strand
TAGGATATGGCATAGCAACTAAAATACCACCTGTAGTTTTTTCAATTGGTGATTCGTGTTTTGCACTTTTACCTGTGAATGGTCCACCTCGAACTATTTCTCCATGAGGATGAATATATCCACCAGCTTGCTCAATAAATTCTCCTATTGGCAATCCGATAGGTACATCAAAGAATACTTGTCCTTCTTTTACTCTTCCTCCGACTGTTACATCTTTGTCTATTAAAGGTTTATCTAGTTCGATAGCTTCTGCTATTCTTCTAATAGTTTCTATATTTGAAACTACAGCATTAGCTTCTAAAGGTAATTGTCCTATTTCTAAAACTTTACCTAAAACTTCACGAACAATAACTCTCTCATCTCCTGCTGGATACATATCTGTTAAAATTTTAACTGATACTGTAGGCTCGTCTTTACAAGCTTTACCTATCGCTAATAAAGCTTTTCTATATTTAGTTTTCATAGCGATATAAGCGTGAGATGCTCCTGTTATTT
The DNA here is from genome assembly GCA_945869755.1 of uncultured Gemella sp. Taxonomy (GTDB): domain Bacteria; phylum Bacillota; class Bacilli; order Staphylococcales; family Gemellaceae; genus Gemelliphila. Next base: position 3,399 of record CAMBPW010000095.1, on the reverse strand, counting down.
CCATCATATATTTAAGACCACGAACAATAACATCTGGGTGCTCTTCCATATATTTAATGTTGTGAGAAAGAATAGGTTCACATTCAGCAGCATTTGCTAATATATATCCACCTTCTATTCTTGTAGAAAGTTTAATACCTGCTGGGAACCCTGCTCCACCTAAACCAACTATCCCTGCATCTTTAATTTTTTGTAAATAATCATCTGTTTTTTCTAATTTAACATAATCATCTGTTTGCTCTGCATCTAATTTCAAAGTTAAAGATGATTCTGTTACTTCTTCAATAATACCAGATAAACTGCAATGGATGTTAGCTCCTAAACCATTAGGAACAGCTATTAATTCTCCTCTTTTTACTCTCTGACCAACTTCAACTATAGGTTTGCAAGGTGCACCTACGTGTTGTTTTAGAGGGATTTCTATTTTCTCCACATTAAATTTGTACATCGGTTTTCCTCCTTTCTTGTTTTTTCAGTAGTTAATACAAGTAGTGGAATACATTCCATCTACATTATTATTGTAATACAGAAAAAAATAAAATGCAAGTGCTTTACGAAAAAAATATATAAAATTTTATAACAGATTATTTTTAGTTTTAAAACTGCAATAACGTTGATAAAATAGGCATTATTCTAATTGAGAGCGATTATTATCTGTATATTATGAAACACTTTTCATAAACCAAAAAAAGTACACTAATATTAAAACTGTTACAGTAACTTCCAAAAAACTGTATTATATCTAACGGTGTTACAACTTAATACATTAAATAAAAAACAGTCTCTAAATTATACAAAATAAGTAATTAGAGAAGAAAAAATATAATTAAGATATAATGAAACACTTTTATTTTTTTATTAGGTACAAGATAAAATATTTTTATTTATCTTAAAATATTTAAACTAAACATAAACTTAATATATTTTAATTTTAATATGTTTTATTAATAAGTATTACTTTATATACGAGTACCTACGCTTGAATTTATAAATTATTTATAGTAGAATTACACTAAATATTTATAAATAAATTAGGAGATTATATGAGAAAAGTAGTTATAGTTTCTGCACAACGCTCTGCAATAGGAGCTTTTGGCGGGACTCTTAGCCAACAAAATCCCGCAATAATTGGAGCAGATATTTTAAAATTCTCATTAAATAAAATTGGTTTAGAACCTAATAATGTTGATGAAATTATTTTCGGAAATGTTTTAAATAGTGGATTAGGGCAAAATATCGCAAGACAAATTGCAATTTATTCTGGAATACCTAAAGAAAAATCTGCTTATGTAGTAAATAAAGTTTGTGGCTCTGGTTTAAAAAGTGTAACTTTAGGAGCAAGCAGCATTATACTAGGAGAAAATGACGTAGTTGTTTGTGGGGGTATTGAGTTTATGAGCAATGCTCCTTATTTATCAAAAACTAATCGTTTTGGTAACAAATTAGGAAATGTAGAATTTATAGATAGTATTGTAAATGACGGATTGACTGATGCGTTCAACAATTATCATATGGGGATTACTGCTGAAAATATTGCAGAAAAATACAATTTCTCACGTGAAGAATTAGATATTTTTGCATTAGAAAGTCAACAAAAAGCTGAAAAAGCAATTAAAAATAAAAAATTTGAAGATGAGATAGTACCTTTAACAATTAAAAAAGGTAAAAATGAAATTATTTTTTCTGAAGATGAATGCCCTCGCTTTGAGTCTACATTAGCTAAATTAGCAACATTAAAACCTGCATTCAAAAAAGACGGTGTCGTTACCGCAGGAAACTCATCGGGTATAAACGACGGTATTGCTGTAGTTATTTTAATGTCAGAAGAAAAAGCAAAAGAATTAAATATTCAACCACTAGCATATATAGAAAATTTTGCAAGTTGCGGACTAGAACCAGAAGTTATGGGATTAGGACCAATATACGCAACAAAAAAATTATTAAAAAAACAAAACATTAATATAGAAGATATTAATTTATTTGAAATGAACGAAGCGTTCGCATCACAATCTTTAGCTGTAGTTAAAGAATTAAATATCGACAAAGAAAAAGTTAATGTTAACGGCGGAGCTATCGCACTAGGTCATCCGATTGGAGCTAGTGGAACAAGAATTTTAGTAACATTAATTCACGAATTAAAAAAACGTAATGAAAAATACGGTATTTGCTCTTTATGCATAGGCGGTGGCCAAGGTATTTCATTACTTATTTCAAATAACAACTAATTACTGAAAGGTGATAAAATGAATATAGGAATTGATAAAATTGGTTTTTCAATGCCAAAATATTATTTAGATATTAAAGATTTAGCAAATAATCGCAATATAGATCCCGAAAAATTTACAAAAGGTTTAATGCAATTAGAAATGTCTATTTCCCCTAAAACTCAAGATATAGTTACTCTAGGGGCTGACGCTGCAAATCAAATTTTAGATGATGAAGATAAAAAATATATAGATATGATTATTGTCGGCACTGAAACTGGAATAGATCAAAGTAAAGCTGCTTCTGTTTTTATCCATAGTTTGCTAGGTATTCAACCTTTTGTTCGTTCTATCGAAATAAAAGAAGCGTGCTACGGAGCTACTGCTGCTCTTGAAATGGCAAGAAATCACATAGCTAATCGCCCAAATTCTAGAGTTTTAGTTATTGCTAGTGATATTGCAAAATATGGAATAGGTGCAGCTGGAGAATCTACACAAGGTTCTGGAAGCATAGCAATGTTAATAAAACAAAATCCTAGAATTGCGATTCTAAATAATGATAATGTATATCAAACTCGTGATTTAATGGATTTTTGGAGACCCAATTATTCGCCTTATCCTTTCGTCGATGGAAAATTTTCTACGGAATTATATTTAGACTGCTTAACTACTACTTGGAATAAATTTTTAGAAAGTAGCGATAAAAAAATCGAAGATTTTAAAGCTGTTTGTTTCCATTTGCCATTTCCTAAATTGGGACTTAAAGGCTTAAATAGTATAGCTGTTAATAACACAAATAATATTGACGTTTTAACAGAAAATTTTAATTCTTCTATTTTATATAGCCAGAGAGTAGGAAATATTTATACAGGATCATTATTTCTAGGTTTACTATCTTTACTAGAAAATAGCGTAAACTTAAAAGAAAATGATAATATTGCTCTTTATAGTTACGGAAGTGGTGCTGTTTGTGAAATTTTTAGTTTAACTTTAGTAGAAAATTTTAAAAATATGCTAAAAGAAAATAGATTAGAAACTGAATTTAAAAATAGAACTAAATTATCGGTAGAGCAATATGAAAAAATATTTTTTGAAAAGTTAGAAGTTGATGAGAATGGTAATTTAGAAGTAAATACAATAAATGATAACAGTTTATTTGTATTAGAAAAAATAGAAAATCATAAACGTATATATA
>CAMBPW010000094.1 GCA_945869755.1 uncultured Gemella sp. | reverse complement strand
TAGCTTACGATAAAAAAATAACAGACTATCTTTTAGTTGGTATAGACACGACTAATACTATTTTAAGATACAAAAATATGTTGAATAAATATAAAGTATTATTGCAACAAAATAAAAAAAATGATACTGAAAATTATTTCTACATTAGTAATAAACTTAGGTTATTTAAATAACAAACTAGAAATTAATAATAATTATTTAAAAGGGATAGTTTTGTAAAAGAGAGGATACAATTATAATGAACAAACTAAATTTAGCCTTTTGTATTAACGATAATCATGCGAACTATTTGTTTTTTACTATTTCTATGATAAAAAAATATAATAGGAATATTAATGTATATGTATTAACTACTGATTTATCGGTTATTTCAAAAAAGAAATTAAAAACGTTGGAAACAGAAAATGTCACTATTAATTTTATAGATATTAATAAAGATAAATTTACCAATCTGCCACTTACGATGCAGGGAATAACGGTAGAAACTTATTATCGTTATTTGTTACCAGAGGTTCTTCCAAATTTAGACAAAGTTATTTATTTAGACAGTGATTTGTTGATAAATGGTGATTTGAGAGAAATTTGGGATATTGATTTAGAAGATTATTATTTAGCAGGTGTAAATGAGATAGATCTTGTTAATAGATTTCCAGAATATAAGATAAAATTAGGTTTTAATTTAGAAGATTTATTTATCAATGCCGGAGTCTTGGTATTTAATCTTCATAAAATGCGCCAAGACAATATTTCCGAACATTTATTTAGTGAAACTATACGTTTAAAAGATACTATAATGTTTCAAGATCAGGATGTCATAAATATTGCTTTGAAAGGAAAAATTTTAGAGTTACCTTTAGTTTATAATTATACAGTTGAAGCGATGGAAAAGGAATTATTACCTATTGATGAAATAAAAATAATTCACTATAATTCACCTGGGGCAAAACCGTGGAATTTAGAAAATTATAAAAATAATAAAATATCTAAATTTTTGAGAGAATGGTATACTAATTTTACAGAGTGTATAAGACAAATTCAACAAACAAAAGTAAGCCTGCTATTACCAATTTATAATGAAACAAGTCTAGCAACTATCGAAAAAATTTTCAAGCAAAGCTACAAAAATATTCAACTTATTCTTCTAAACTATGATCTTGATTTAAACATTAATTTGCAGAATATCATCTCAAAATTGTCAATAGACGAGGAAAATATAGAGATACTAGATATAGATCCAAAAACTAGTGTAGGAGAAGCCTTATTAGGTCTAGTTAAGGGGGAATACTTATTAAGTATAAATTATATTGATGAAATGGATGATAGATTCATAGAAAAAGCAGTAGAAACAGGAGAAAAAAACAACTCCGACATCGTACTAATAGAAAACTGCACATTAGACGAAAACAACGGAAACTATTATTTCTTTGGCAGTAGATTTGATGATGAGATATTGAATAAAGAAATAGTAAAAAATGCATTTAATACTTCTATAAAACATAAAAATTATTTGACAAACAATTACTGTAAATTATTTAAAGCAAGCTATGTAAAAGAACGAAATATTAATTTTGTTCGAGACTTTACGATAGAAAGTTATGACACGGATAAAATTTCATATGTGAAAGAAAATCTTTATGTCTATAGAAAAATAAAAGAAGAACTAGTAAGTGTCATAGTACCAGTCTACAATGTAGAAAAGTATTTAGTTCAGTGTATAGATAGTATCATCAATCAAACATATCAAAATCTTGAAATTATCCTAGTCAACGATGGTTCGACAGATAATTCAGGAAAAATATGTGATGAGTATGCAGAAAAAGATAGCCGTATAAAAGTAATTCATAAAGAAAATGGTGGTCTTTCAGATGCACGCAATAAAGGACTGGATATTATGACTGGCGAGTATGTAACTCTTGTTGATAGTGATGATTATCTTGAACATAATTGTATAGAAAAACTATATATATATTCAAAAACTTGTCAAACCGATATGGCAATAGGTAAATTTGTAAGATTTAGAGAGGATACCGGAGAGTTCTTCTTTGGAGATTACCAAAATAGTGGTGATAAAATAGAGATGTTAACGGCAGAACAATGTCTTGAAAAAAATCATAAGTATTTTTTAGGCGTTTTTGTGACTGCTTGGGCAAAACTGTATAAAGCTAGCTTATTTAATGATAGTGCCCCGTACAAATCAATTAGATATCCTATCGGTGTTTATCATGAAGACCAATATACGACTCATAAATTATTTCTAAAAAGTAAAAAAATAGTTTTTGTCAACGAAAACTTGTATATTTATAGAACAAGGAAAGGTAGCATAACTGGTACACCGTTATCTGATAAAAGAATTATGGACAATATTAGAGGTTTGGAAGAAAAAATAATAGACTTTACCCTACTAGATGAAGATATGAAGCTTTTGAGGGAACACTATGTATTTTATCTTAATTTTTACAAGGATATTCTAGAAAGATACCAAAAACAAAATAGTGAAGTGTATGAATATATACAAAAACGATTGGCAACATTTTCTAAATGGAAATAAAAGGATGCTAAAAGCGGATAACGAAACTATACCAATAGACTACAATATAAAAAAGTAATTCAAAAATTGAAACACTATAATAAATATAAAAAATAACACTATGTAATAACGCAATTTAAGGATAAACATTATGAATAGAAAGTTAAGTGTTAAAGTAAATGATATAAATTATAGCCTTGACTTTATTTTACAAAATAATTGTTCGGTAGCACGTTTTGGAGATGGTGAGATGGATATAATTACAGGTAATGATATCCCTTATCAAAGTTATAACGAAAAATTAGCACAGGAATTAAAAAATATTATTTCTTTACAAAGTGATGAAAATTTATTAGTTTGTTTATCAGATGTTTTTGAAAACACGGAAAGATATAATGATTTTTGTAATGATTTTTGGAAAGGTCATTTAGAACACTATTTTGAGCAATATAAAAAACTTTGCGTAGCAGATTGGTATGGTTCTACATTTATTTCACGCCCTTATATTGATTTATTAGACAAAAGTGTTTCAAAAGATTATTTTTCAAAATTAAAAATGTTATGGGATAAAAAAGATATTTTGATTGTTGAGGGAGAAACTTCGAGGTCCGGTGTCGGCAATGATTTGTTTGATAATGCGAAATCTATACAAAGAATTATTTGTCCCTCAAAAAATGCTTATGACAAATATGATGAAATTTTTAAAAATATTTTGAACTATGGTAAAGATAAGTTGATTTTATTAATGCTTGGGCCAACAGCCAAAGTATTAGCTTATAATTTGTCTAAAAATTCCGGTTATCAAGCTGTTGATTTAGGACATATAGATTCAGAATATGAATGGTTCAAGATGGGAGCTACTTATAAAGTTCAGTTATCAAATAAACATACGGCAGAGCATAATTACGATGAGAATATAATATTAGATAATAATAGTGATTATGACGAACAAATTATAAAAAATTTAGTTAAAACAAAAGAAATAAATATTTCTTTTGCAGTAAATAATAATTATGCGAAATATTTAGGAGCTACAATTTTATCAATTTTAGAACATAACAAAAATGTTATCACAAATGTTCATATTTTACATAAAAATTTATCAAAAAAAATAATGACCGATTTACAAAGTCTTGCTTTTCAAAAAGATAATTTTAATATTTATTTTTATAACATAGATTTTGAAAAGTTTGGAAATATTCCAGTAAGAACGGAGCAATTTCCTATTGAATCATTTTTTAGATTTTTGTTACCAGAAGTTTTAAGTAATATTGATAGAGTTATTTATTTAGATGTTGATATATTAGTAAAAGGCTCTTTACTAGATTTGTATGAATATAATTTAGAAAATCATCTATTAGGAGCAGTAATAGAAGCTGATATTTATTCTTATTATAAATGGTATTTAGATAGTTTAGAATTTGCTGAAGATAGCTATTTTAGCTCTGG
>CAMBPW010000093.1 GCA_945869755.1 uncultured Gemella sp. | reverse complement strand
AAAACACAACGTATAATAAAGTTATAGCTATCGGAATAAGTGGGAATGATAAAAAACACAAAATAACACCTCTGTTTATTAATGATAGAGAGGATTATAAAGAATTAGAACAACTTGAAACATTAATTTCATTTAGTGAAAGTAATATTGACGAATACTATATCAAAGAAATTTTAGATGAAGAAACAGATAAAGAAAAAGAAACTGCTGAAATATTAAAAGAAGCAAGTATTCTACATGAAGATTTAAGAAATTACGGGAATTTAGAGGAAAAAAATAAACCTTTAATCGTTTCGGGAATTTTATTAGCCTTAAGAGAAATTGAGTTTAAAAATTTTAATATTGATAACTTAAATGGTGATAAATTAAAAAAAGATGGACAAAAAATATATGATGCCATTGAAGCAAATTTAGGTCGTGCCAATGTGTCGCCACAAGTAAAAAAAGATAAATTATTAAGCCAATTTTCTATTATTAAAGACAATGTTAAAATTAATGAAATTAATGCAACTTTAGGTAAAACACCCCTAAAACACTTCACAGAATTTTTATATAAAAGCATTTATCAAAGTATAAGATATAATAATTCAGCAGAAGATTATTTAGGTAGATTTTACGGAGAATTTATGTCTTACAGTGGTGGAGATGGTCAAAACTTAGGAATAGTTTTAACACCAAAACATATTACCGAGTTGTTTTGTGATTTATTAGATTTAAAAACGACTGATAAAGTATTAGACCCGTGTTGCGGGACGGCAGGATTTTTAATTGCTGCAATGCACAACATGGTAAAACAAACAAATGATGAAGAAGAAATTAATCACATTAAGAAAAATCAATTATTTGGTATAGAAGAACAATCGTATATGTTTACTATTGCCACAACAAATATGATACTTCGTGGAGATGGTAAAAGTAATTTAGAAAATGGAGATTTTTTAGTAGAAAATCCTGCTAAATTGCAATTAAAAGGTTGTACTATCGGTATGATGAATCCTCCTTATTCTATGGGATCTAAACAAAATCCAAGTTTATATGAAATTAATTTTATAAATCAGTTATTAAATTCGTTAGTAGAGGACGGAAAAGCAGCAGTCATAGTGCCCCAAAGTACCTTTACAGGCAAAACAAAAGATGAACAAAAAATTAAAGAAGAAATATTAAAAAATCATACTTTAGAAGGCGTAATCACATTAAATAAAAATACTTTTTATGGTGTAGGAACAAATCCATGTATCGCAATTTTTAAAGCACATAATAAACACCCTAAAAATAAATTATGCAAATTTATAAATTTTGAAAATGATGGATATATTGTAAGTAAACATATAGGCTTGATTGATGACGGAACACATAAAGACAAAAAACAACATTTACTTGATATTTGGTTTGGAAAAAGTGAAGCACCTACTAAATTTTGCGTAGAAACAACAATAGAAGATACAGATGAATGGCTACATTCTTTCTATTATTTTAACGATGAAATTCCAAGCGAAGATGATTTTAAAAAGACAATAGCTGATTATTTAACATTTGAAGTAAATATGATAACTCATGGTAGAGGTTATTTATTTGGGTTGACTGATGATGAAGATACAGATAATAATGTAGAATATAAAACTTCAAAAAAAGAAAAAACACTTCAAGTTGCCGAAAGTGAGGAAGAATATGAATAATAATATTTCAAATTTTGTTATTTATCAATCAGGTAATGACGACATAAAAGTAGATATATTAGTTAATGAAGATACATTGTGGATGACACAAAAAGAGATTTCAAATTTATTTGATGTTTCTAAATCAACAATAAGTGAGCATTTTTCTAATATTTTTAACGAACAAGAATTGAATAGATTGGCAACTGTTCGGAAATTCCGAACAGTTCAACAAGAAGGAAATAGAAGTGTTAGTAGAGAGATGGAATACTATAATTTAGATGCGATTATTTCTGTAGGATATCGTGTTAATTCTATAAAAGCTACTCAATTTAGAATATGGGCGACTCAAACTTTAAAAGAATTTATTATTAAAGGTTTTGTTTTAGATGATAATCGCCTTAGACAAGGAACAAAAATTTTAGGTAACGATTATTTCAGAGAATTACTTGAACGTGTTAGGTCTATTAGAGCTAGTGAACGTAGAATTTATCAAAAAATAACAGATATATTTGCAGAATGTTCTATTGATTACAATAAAAACTCACAAATTAGCAAGCAATTTTATGCAATGGTTCAAAATAAATTTCATTATGCAATAAGTGGACAAACTGCAGCAGAAATCATCTATACAAAAGCTGATAAAACAAAAGATAATATGGGATTAACCACTTGGGCAAATTCTCCAAATGGAAGAATACTAAAATCAGACGTAATTATAGCTAAAAATTATTTACAGGAAAAGGAAATAAAAAATTTAGAGAGAACTATAACATCTTATTTTGATTACATTGAAGGCATTATAGAAAGAAAACAAGCACTGACTATGGCAGATTTAGCAGAAAGTGTTGATAAGTTTTTAGCATTTAATGAATATAAAATTTTAGATAATAAAGGAAAAATATCACATAAACAAGCTAAAGAAAAAGCAGAATTAGAATATATGGAATTTAATAAAACACAAAAAATATTATCTGACTTTGATAAAATGTTATTGGAGAAAAAATATGAGTAAATTACGATTAGATGATGTTGAGTGGGGAGAATTTAATATTGGTGGAGAATTTGGTATTTTTAAAGTAGGTGGAACTATTACTACTCATCCAAGTAATTTAAAAAGTTCTGGAAATACACCCAGAGTTACATGTTCTGCAACAAATAATGCAGTTGAGAACTTTTATTGTAATATACCTACTGAAAAGGGAGGTGTATTAACTGTTGATAGTGCTACTGAAGGATATGTATCTTATCAATTAAATGATTTTATTGCTACAGATCATGTAGAAAAGATATTTTTAGAAGATAAAAAAATTAATAAATTCATTGGTTTATTTTTGAAATCATGTATAGATAAATCAAAATTAGGTAAGTATGGTTATGGTTATAAATTTAGTCAGAAAAGAATAAGTAGGCAAAAAATAATGCTTCCCATTGATTCAAAAGGCAATCCTAATTGGCAATTTATGGAAGATTATGTCAAACAAGAGATGAAAGAACAATCTCAAAAAGTTGTTAGCTATTATGAAAATAAACTACTTAAATTAGCTTTTGAATTATTAGATTTAGAAGTTGAGTGGAAAGAATTTAAAATAAAATATATTTTTGAAGTATATACAGGTAGAGATATAATTATATCAAAGTTGAAAGAAGGAAAATACCCAGTCGTTACACATTCTTTAGAAAATAATGGAATTCAGTTTTTTTCATCTAAAATTTAATAATAAAACGACCATATCTCTTGCAGATAGAGGAAATTTTGTCGCCTATGTTCATCCAAATGATTTTTACATTGGAACACGTGTAAAAGCATTGTCTTTAAAAGAAGAAAAGGATAGCTATATTTTACATTTCCTAACTATTGTAATTAATAATCAAAGAGTTAGATTTTCATACGGATATAACGCAACAAACAAAGTTGCAGATATGAAAATAATGCTCCCTACCGATAAAAACGGCACCCCTTATTGGGAATATATGGGAAAATTTGTAAAAAATTTAGAAAAAGAAAACATTGAAAAAGTACTTGAATATATATATATATATATAACTTAGCAAATAAACTATCAGAAAAATATAAATTTAATAATGTATTTTGGAAAGAATATTTTATTGAAGATGTTTGTGATATTAAATCTGGAGTTAGACTAACGAGAAATAATCAAATAGATGGATTAACTCCTTTTATTGGAGCTATTGATAATAATAATGGAATTACTAATTTAATTTCAAATATCAATAATAGTTTAGATAAAAATGTATTGGGAGTTAATTATAACGGTAGTGTTGTAGAAACTTTCTATCATCCTTATAATTGTATTTTTTCGGATGATGTAAAAAGAGTATCTTTTAAAGAC
>CAMBPW010000092.1 GCA_945869755.1 uncultured Gemella sp. | reverse complement strand
ATTTTCTTCATATTTAGGGTTACCCATTAATTCATAAGTAGCAATAATATCTTTTGAAGTAACCGGTTGCCCGTTGCTCCAAGTTAATTTCTCATGAATTTTTAATGTAATAGTTTTTGCTTCTTTATCTAAGCTAAGTGCAACTGGTGCTGTTGTATCATTTTGTTTCATACGTTTAACATCATCAGTTGGGAATGTATCACCTACAAACACACTATTTACTTCTTGGTCAGTTGCTTGTAAAGCGAAAATAGGATTCCACATACCAGTTAATGTATCTGGTGATAAAATACCTATTTTTAAAGTTGATTCTACTGCTGTTCCACCATTATCAACAGCAGTTTTAAATTCTACTGCTGGTTTTGTACCGTCAGCTTTTTTAGTTGTTGACGAAGATGAAGAACATCCAGCTAAAATTAGTGATAAAGCCATAGCCGAACTAAAAACTTTTAAAAACTTTTTATTTTTCATTTCGTATTCTCCTCCTAGAAATAATAATATTTAAAAATGAAAATTTAAATAATTTAAAGATATTCTATCATCATTTTTTTTAAAAGTCAATATAAATTTTAACTATATTTTAGATAAGTTTTTGTTTTTTTCTGAAAATTCTGTTTTAATATTTTATTTTTAAAAAATTTTGTAGTAAACATATTTTAAAAATAAAAAATGAGTTAAACTAATATTAGTTTAACTCATTTTTTATTATAATCTTTGTCTTGCATCTAATGCACGTCGAAGAGCTTGTCCAATATAATTAATACTTAAAGCCAAAGTTAAAATCATTAATGCGGCTGGCAGCCAAATATACATTTTGTTTACTAAAATGTCCGCATCTCTTGCGTAAGATAATAAAGTTCCGATACTTGGAGTTCCTATTGGTAATCCAAAACCTAAAAATGTTAGAGCTACTTCTATACCCATATTTGTTACAAGTAAAAGATTAGCTTCTACTATTATTATTGATGCTATATTTGGTAAAATACCTTTAAACATAATAGATAAATCTTTAGTTCCCATAGTCTTTGAAGCTAATACATAATCACGACGTGATTCTGATAACGCCTTACTACGAACAAGACGTGCAATACTTATCCAAGAAAGTGACGATAATAAAGCTATGAAACTAAATATACCATAACCTCGATAAATACTTACAAATACAATAATAATCATTAAAAATGGTAAGATTGTTAAAAAATCAATTATACGCATAGCAATATTATCAACTTTACCACCATAATAAGAAATTACTAAACCTATTAAAGTTCCTACACATACTGTTATCATTGTGATAATAACAGAAATCATAATTGAATTTCCAGTTCCCATAATTAATAATGCAAACACTGATAATCCACCTGATTCTGTTCCTAATAAATATCCATCTTCTCCTGGAAGTAAAAATCTATTTAAAATATCTACTTCTAACAATTCTGCACGTACGCCAGAAACGAATGTGTATAAATTATAAATTATTACAAACGCTAGTAATGATACTAAAATAATTAACGATCCAAATGCAACTTTATCTTTTTTAAACTCACGAGCTACAACCGATAATGCCGAAGGATAATTATTAGTTACAGCTTGTTGTTCTTTTTTCTCTGTCATTATAAATTTCCTCCTTCTTAATCTAATTTAATTCGTGGGTCTACAATAGCCATAATAATATCAGACAATGCACTACCTATTAAAGTCAACATACCTGAAAATAGCATTAATGTAGTTACAACACTATAATCTCTATCCATAACAGATTTGTAAAATAATTCTCCCATTCCTGGATAACCGAAAATTGTTTCTACGAAAATACCTCCAGCAAATAATCCAGTAATTGTAAATCCGAAAAATGCTGCTATTGGTAAAATTGAGTTTCTAAAAATATGCCCTGAATAAACTTTTTTAATAGGCACACCTTTACTACGTGCTGTTTTTACATAATCACTTTGTTTAGATTCTATTACTTCATTACGAAGATATTGAATAGTTCCAGCCGTTCCTAATAACGCCATAGTTGTAGCTGGTAAAATTAAGTGATGTAGTTTATTAATGTAATAAGAAAGTGTTCCTGCTTGATACCCTAAATCTACAGATCCTGATGTTGGGAATAATCCTAACATAAACCCGAAAACAACTATCATAACTAAATATAATACAAAGTTTGGTATAGATAAAGCTATGAATGTGTATAAGTTAATAGCTCTGTCAGCTTTTGAGTTGTTATATCGTCCTGCATACATTCCTAATGGAATTGCTATTGCATAAGTTAATACTGCTGTTAGTAAAGAAAGATTTAGTGTATTCCAAATTCTTTCTCCGATCATTGTTCCAACTGTTTTCCCTGAAACGTAACTTAATCCAAAATCACCTTTTAGAAAATCAGTAAACCATCTGTAATATTGTACATACCAAGGATCATAAAATCCTTTAGCACGTCTAATATTTTCAATTTGTTCCATAGAAATTTTCGGATTTTCTGCTAACCCGCTGAAAGGATCTCCTGGCATTAGTTTTGCTAACCCAAAAACTAAAATACTAAGAATAAATAACTGCGGAATCATTATTATTAGTCGCTTTAAAATTACTTTCCACATTATTCTTCTCCTCCTTTCATAGCAACATAGTGTGTTTCTGTTAATTTTTTCAATGCGTAAACTTTTCCGTCTGCATCAAAATAATCGTTATAATGTTCTTGATATTCTTTTTCAACAGCTTCACGAATTTTTACAGTTTCTTTTGCTTTATCAATATTTGTGCTAGGAATAGCCGCAATCAATCGTTTTGTATATATATGTTGTGGGTTGTTATAGATGTCTTCACGTGTTCCACGCTCAACTATACGACCACGATACATTATATAGATATAATCACACATATGTTTTACTACTCCTAAATCGTGTGATATAAATAAATAACTTATATTAAAATCTTTTTGAATTTTTTTCATAAAGTTTAATACTTGTGCTTGTACTGAAAGGTCAAGTGCTGAAACTGGCTCATCTGCAACTATAAGTTTTGGATTACACGCAATAGCACGTGCAACTCCGATACGTTGTCTTTGTCCTCCTGAAAACTCGAAAGGGTATTTATAAAGTACGTCTTCTCCCATACCAACGATAGATAGTAATTCTAAAACTCGTGCTTTAGTTTCTTCTTGTGATAAATTTTCAAAATTGTTTATCGGTTCAGAAATAATATCTATTATTCTTCTACGTGGATTTAAACTAGACATTGCATCTTGAAAAATCATTTGAACATCTTTATTATATGCTATTTTTTTTCTATTTGATTTTTTAGCAACATCTGTATCTTTATAAATAATATTTCCTGCTGTTGTGTTTTCTAATCCTAAAATTACTTTTCCAACAGTAGTCTTTCCACTTCCACTTTCTCCGATAAGACCGTATGTTTTTCCTGATTCAATTTCAATGTCAACTCCATCAACTGCATGGACATAACTTTTTATCGTATTAAAAAATCCTCCACGTATAGGATAGTGGACTTTTAAATTTTCTATTTTTAACATTATTTTTCGTCCTCCTTAAACGTGAATTGTTTATAACATGTACAACGAACAAAATGTCCTTCTTCTACTTCGTGTAAAGATGGATTTGCTTCATGAGCGTCTTCTTTAAGCCAAGGAACACGTGGTGCAAAACGACAACCTTTTCTATCAAGATTTTTAATAGATGGCACCATTCCTTCTATTGCATATAAGTCTTCATTATCTTCTCCATCAAGTTGTGGAATACTACGCAATAAACTTCGTGTATATGGATGCTTAGGATTTTTAAATATTTGTTCTGCTGTTCCTAATTCAACTACTTCTCCTGCATATAAAACCGCAACTCGATCAGCCATTTCAGCAACTACTCCAAGGTCGTGCGTAATTAAAATTACACCTGCTTGCATTTCACTTTGTAGTTGTTTTAATAAATCTAAAATTTGTGCTTGAATTGTAACGTCTAATGCAGTAGTAGGCTCATCTGCAATTATTATTTTTGGTTT
>CAMBPW010000091.1 GCA_945869755.1 uncultured Gemella sp. | reverse complement strand
ATAAATTACTTAATTTAAATTTAAAAGAATTTTATGCCTTTGTTATTAATAATGTAGATAGATTAAAAGAAGATTTTATAGAATTTTCTGGTATTAAATATAAGCAAATGCAGTGGCTTGAAAATAAAATTGAAGATTTTGTAATACCATTAGAAGAACACTATCGTTATGTACCATTCGAACCAAATATAAGAAATCTAAATTCAAATGTTTATAAAGAATATAATACGTCGATGATTACTGATGATTTTCGATCTGCATCAGAAAGATTATTCGAAAAATATTGTGAGAAAAATCCAAATGTGAAATATGTGTATAAAAATGGAGATGCTGGGCAACAATATCTTTCAATTGTTTATGGAACAAATTTCGATAAGCAAAGACTATTCTATCCAGACTATATTATTCAATTACAAGATGATTCAATCTGGTTAATTGAAACTAAAGGTGGAGAAAGAAATGGTCAAAGTAAAAATATAGATGTTCAAATTGAAAATAAATTTGAAGTGTTTAAGGAATTTGCAACTAAACACGGCTACAACTTTGGCTTTGTAAGAGATAGAAATGATGAACTATATCTAAATAATACTGAGTATGTAGAAGATATGAAAGATAGTAGTTGGGCATTGCTTGAAAATATAATATAACTGTTTATTTTTCTAAAAAATAGTTGTAAAAGAGACAGGTACAAAATTTTAAAACAGTTAGTAGAGAAAGAGAACTAAAAAGAACTTTTTAAAAGTTATAAATGTTAGTATCTTGTACTGACTGAATTTTACACGAAGAATAGTTTTGAGTAGAATATAAAAAAATTGAATAGAAAAATAGTAATTTACCAAAGTTTAAAAATACACTCCCCATAATAAAATTATAGGGGGTGTATTTCATACCTTATGTCTATATTATTATTAGTTAATTAGAATGCTACTTTTGCTACGTTTGCAAGTTTTGTATTAATAAACTCTTTAATTTTATCGCTAGTTAGTGCTTTTTTAACTGCTTTTACACCTTCAGAATCTTTATTATCTTCACGTGCAACTAATGATACAGCGAATGTTAAATCTCCTGTTTTTTCTACTATAAGACCGTTTTTTTCTGGGCTTAATCCTATTTTAGTTATGTATGCAGGATAGTTGAATACTAAATCTTTTTCGTTGTATGCTTCATTTAAGTTTAGTAGAGATATTGGACTGAAAACTAAATTTTTAGGATTTTCTGCGATATCTTCTACTTTAACGCTGAAACTGTTAGGATCTTTTAATGTAATTATTTTATGTTCTGCAAGAAGACGTAATGCACGTGTCATGTTTGTTGGGTCAGATGGTATTGCTACATCTGCTCCATCTTTTAATTCAGAAATATTTTTAATATCTTTTGAATAAAATGCTACTACTGCATCATAAATTGGTTGTATTTGTGTTAATGTTCCGTTGTTTCCTTCGTTAAACATTTTCATAAATAATTTATGTTGGAAGAAGTTTGCGTCAGCTTCTTTGTTGTTTACAGCTACGTTAGCTTGTACGTTGTCAGAAACTTTTACTATTTCTAAAGTGAATCCTTCTTTAGCTAAATCTTCTTTTACTAATTCTAACATATCAGTCATTGGTGCTGTATGTGATGCAACTTTTACGACAACATTTTCTTTTTTAGTTTCAGTTTTTGTTGAACAAGCTGTTAAAACTAATGTTAATGCAATAACAGTTGTAATTATTGATAATATTTTTTTCATTTTTCAAGTGTACTCCTATTTTTTTGAAATTCTATTTGCTAAAAAATAACCAATATTTTGAATAATATAGACATATATTACAAAAATAAATACTATTAAATACATTAGCGGATAATCGTATTCTTGATAACCGTATCTATATGCGTATTCGCCAAGGCCACCAGCACCAATTACTCCGACGACTGTTGAATAAGATAAAATACTTATTGATACTGAAGTAAATGATAATATTAGATCGACTTTAATTGATGGTAGTAAAAAATATTTTATCATTTGTAATTTTGTTGCTCCCATACTAACTGCTCTATCTACTATTTTTTCGGGTATAGTTAGTAATGCTTGTTCAATAAATCGTGTGTAAAGACTTATTGATACTAATGTTAGAGGTAGAGTTGCTGCTAAATTTCCAAATGATGTATTAAAAAGAAATCTACTGACAGGTATTAAAATAAAAATAAAGATTAAAAATGGTACGCTTCTTAACATATTTAGTAATATGCTTAATGTTTGATAAAGAATAGGTTTGTTTAATAAATATTTTTTATTTAAAGAAAATAGTAACACTCCTAACGGGATTGATAGTATAAAACATATTATCATTGTTACAGATAACATAAATGTAGTTTCTAAAAATGCTTCTATTATTCCATCTAAATGTTTATCTAGTAATTTAACCATTTAATAAAAACTCCTTTACATTATTAAAGTAATCTTTATCATAATCTAGCGTTTCGCTTTTTTTAGGTGTAATTATTTCTTTTATAGTAGAATCTTCAATTACAATTACTTTATCGCAAAAATTTTTTAAAACTGTTAAGTTGTGAGAAATAATAACTATTGATATATCTGTAGTTTCTTTTAGTTTAATTAGCAAATTATATATTTCTTTTTCGCTATTTATATCTAAAGCAGAACTTATTTCATCACAGAGTAAAACTTCTGGATTTTGTAAAATTGCCATTGCTATTGCAACTTTTTGCTGTTGTCCTCCACTTAATTTTCTACAAGTAGTGTTTTTTAAATGTTTGATTCCCATAAAATCTAAAATTTCATCAATTTTAATTTTATTAATTTTTTGTTTATTTAGTTTGTATATTAAAGATAAATGATAAAATACTGTTTCTCCTTCGAGAAGATTAAAATTTTGAAAAATATAGACTACATTTTTTCTCATCTCTCTAAGTTTTTCTTCGGACATATTTTTTATTTCTTCGTTTTTGTAAATTATATGTCCGTTGTCATAAGGTATTAATCCATTTATCATTTTTAATATAGTGCTTTTACCTGTGCCGTTTCTTCCTACTATGCCGATAACTTCTTTTGTATTTATTTCAAAAGAAATTTTTTCTAAATTAAAGTTTGAATTTTCATATTTTTTTGATATGTTATCTAGTTTAATAACCATAATTATCCTCCGAGTAAAAATATAACATTATTTAAAATAAAATGCAATAAAAAAACGCTGTTTCTTTAAAAATATTTTTTAAACACAATGATTTTCTCCTTGGTAACTATATGATATATAATCTGTATTATACATTATGCGTAAAACTTATTATACAGATCAAACGTTTTAGTGAAAATTTATTTTATACTAAAATTTACAATTTTTAATTTTTAGAGTATAATAATATTTATTATAAAAGTAAGGTGATTGAATGAAAAAGTTAACTATTGTAGATATAGCGAAAATGGCTGGAGTAGGAACTACTACAGTGTCGAGATATTTTAATGGTGGGAATTTAAAAAAAGAAACTTATGAAAATATAAAAAAAGTTGTAGAGAAATACAATTATACACCTAACACTTTTGCTAAAGCATTAAAAAGTACAGATAGTAAAATTATAGGAATAATAGTTCCTACTCTTACTTCATATATTAGTAGTCGCAGTTTAATGTATTTAGATAAAAAATTAAAAGAGAATAATTATGAAACATTAATTATGAATTCTAATTTTAGTGTTGAATTGCAGTTAGAATATTTGAAAAAACTTTCTCGTTTAAATGTTGACGGTATAATTTTGTTGCCTACAACTATGGATAAAGAATTTGAAAAAACGATAAAAAATATTGATGTACCTGTTGTAGTTTTAGGGCAAGAGGGGGAATATACTTATAGTATCGAGTATAATGATTTTAATGCAGGTCGTGATATGGCTAATTTTATTTTTGCTTCGGGACATGAGAAAATTGCCTATCTTGGTGTTTCCGAATCTGATGTCGCAGTTGGTATTTATAGAAAAATGGGTGTTATTAATACGCTGAATAAATATGATATACAAGTTTTAGAAATTGAAACTACATTTAATCAAGAAGATAGTTACAAAGTTATAAA
>CAMBPW010000090.1 GCA_945869755.1 uncultured Gemella sp. | reverse complement strand
TATAGTACAATATAGTAAATTAATTTTTTAGGAGAAAGTAATGAAAGATTATAAATATTATGTAGAAAAATTAAAATTAATTTCTCACCCAGAAGGAGGATATTATAGAGAAACATATTTAGCAGATGAAACGATAATTTTACAAGATGGTAGAGTAAGGAATTTAGCTTCAAATATTTTATTTTTATTAACAGCAAGTAATCCATCGAATTTTCATAGACTAAAATCTGATGAAATATGGTTTTATCACGCAGGTCATTCATTAACTGTTCATATGTTACACCCAAATGGAGATTACGAAAAGGTAAATTTAGGATTAGGAGAAGATGAAGTTGTTCAATATACAGTTCCGAAAGGTGTAATTTTTGGTTCTACTGTGAATAGTAATAATGCTGATGACTTCTCATTAGTAGGTTGTGTAGTAACTCCAGCTTTTGACTTTGAAGATTTTGAATTATTTACACAAGAACAATTGTTAGAAGAGTATCCAAATCATAGAAATATTATAGAAAAATTAGCGTATAAAAATATTGAAAAATAAACAAAAAATTTTTTATAAAAAAAATTTGAATTTGCTAACGTAAAATTAATGTTTATAAATAATATAAAAAATAAAATATAATAATAATTAAAAAAATATAATATATACATAAAATTAATAAAATATTTTAATTGAAAAACAACTTGTAAAAGTGTATAATATTAATATATAAATTTCCTGGAAATAATATTCAGGAAATATTTTTTAAAGGGAGTGGTATTCGTGAAAATTATATATTTTTCACTGACTGGCAATTGTCGAAGATTTTTGTTTTTTTGTAAGTTAGATGAGGAAGATGTAATTTCTATGACAGATGTAGATATAGTAGATTATGACTATATATTAGTAACACCAACTGTAGGATTTGGAGAAGTTCCAAAAGAAGTTACAAATTTTTTAAACAAAAACAGTAAATACTTACGTGGTGTAGTTTCTAGTGGTAACAGAAATTGGGGAGCTAATTTTGCAATTGCGGGAGATATAATTAGTAAAGAGTACAATATACCACTATTAATGAAAATAGAACTTTTAGGTAATAAAAGTGATATAGAGAAGTTTAAGAAGATCTATGAGGAGATGAAAATTAATGACAAAATATAAACATATAGAATTAAATAATGAAGTAACAAAAAGAGATGATACAGGTTTCTTTATGCTTGAAAAAGATAAAGAAGCAATTATAGAATTTTTGCGAGAAGTAGAAGATAAAACAGTAAAATTTAGTTCAGAAATAAAAAGATTAAAATACCTTGTAGAAGAAAACTTTTATTATAATATTTTTGAAAAATATATTGAAGAAGAAATTTTAGACTGTATAGAATTAGCTGTAAATTATAATTTTGAATTTAAGAGTTATATGGCGGCTAGTAAATTTTATAAAGATTATGCATTAAAAACTAATGATAAAAAACAATATTTAGAAAGTTATAATCAACATGTGTTTATAGTTGGTATGTATTTAGCAGACGGAGATGTAGAACTAGCTAAAGAACTTATTATAGCTATGCTTGAGCAAAGATTGCAACCTGCAACACCTACATTTTTAAATTCTGGACGTAGTAGACGTGGAGAATTAGTTTCTTGTTTCTTATTAGAAGTTGGAGATTCTTTAAATTCAATAAATTACATAGATTCTACAGCGAAACAACTTTCAAAAATTGGTGGAGGAGTTGCGATTAACTTATCAAAACTACGTGCAAGAGGAGAAAGTATTAAAGGAATAAAAGGTGTAGCAAAAGGAGTAATTCCAATAGCAAAATCATTAGAGCAAGGATTTGCTTACGCTGACCAATTAGGACAAAGACCTGGAGCCGGAGCTGTATATTTAAATATTTTCCACTATGATGTTTTAGAGTTTTTAGATACTAAAAAAGTAAATGCTGATGAAGAATTACGTTTGCCAACAATATCAACAGGATTAATAATTCCTTCATTATTTTTTGAATTAGCAAAAGAAAATAAAGACTTCTATATGTTCGGGCCACATTCTGTATGGGAAGAATACGGAGTAGTGTTAGACGATATCGAAATATCAGAATACTATGATAAATTTGTAGCAAATGAAAATATAATTAAACGAAAATTTAGTGCAAGAGATATGCTAGGATTAATAGCATCTACTCAATTACAATCTGGTTATCCATATTTAATGTTCAAAGATAATGCTAACAAACATCACGCACTTGGAAATATTGGGCAAATTAAAATGAGTAATTTATGTACTGAAATATTCCAATTACAAGAAACTTCAATAATTAAAGATTATGGAGAAGAAGACATTATTAAACGTGATATTTCTTGTAACTTAGCGTCCCTTAATATAGTTAATGTTATGGAAAGTAAAAAAATAAAAGAGTCTGTATATTCTGGTATGGACGCATTGACATTTGTAAGTGATTCTACAAAAATAAAAAATGCACCTGGTGTCGTAAAAGCTAATGAAGAATTTCACTCTGTTGGACTTGGTGCTATGAATTTACACGGTTATTTAACTAAAAATTTAATAGCTTACGAAAGTGAAGAAGCTAAAGATTTTGCGAATGTATTTTTTATGATGATGAATTACTATACGATAGAACGCTCTATGCAAATAGCAAAAGAGAGAGGAAAAGCATTTAAAGATTTTGAAAAATCTGATTATTATAATGGAAAATATTTTGAAAAATATATTACAAATGACTATTTACCAAAAACAGAAAAAGTAAAAGCATTATTTGAGGAAATATATATTCCAACAAAAGAAGATTGGGCTAGTTTAAAAAACAAAGTTAAATATAACGGACTTTATCACGCATATAGAATGGCAATTGCACCAACACAAAGTATTTCTTACGTTCAAAACTCAACATCAAGTGTTTTACCTATAGTTGATAAAATCGAAAGAAGAACTTATGGAAATGCAGAAACATTCTATCCGATGCCGTACTTAAATTCAAAAAATCAATGGTATTATAAATCGGCATTTACGATGGATCAAATGAAATTAATAGATCTTATGTCAATTATACAAGAGCACGTTGATCAAGGTATATCAGTAATTTTATATGTAAATTCTGATATTACAACTCGTGAATTAGCAAGATACTATATTTATGCTCATCACAAAGGATTAAAATCATTATATTATACTAGAAATAAACTATTATCTGTAGAAGAATGTACTTCTTGTTCGATATAGGAAAGAGGATAGAGAATGAAAGCAGTAAATTGGAATAAACAAGACGATTTAACGTTTATGTATTGGCGTCAAAATATTGCACAATTTTGGGTGGATACAGAATTTAAAGTGTCAAAAGATATAAAAAGTTGGAATGAAGATCTTAATGATGCAGAGAGAGATACTTATAAAAAAGTTTTAGCAGGGCTTACGGGTTTGGATACTCAACAAGGTGATGTTGGTATGCCGTTAGTTTCACTTCATACAGAAGATATGAGAAAACAAGCTGTGTATAGCTTTATGGGAATGATGGAACAAATACACGCAAAAAGTTATTCAACAATTTTTACATCGTTAATACCTAGCAAAGAAACAGATTATTTACTGGACGAATGGGTTTTAGAAAATAAAGAATTACAATATAAAGCACGCAGAATAGAAGAATATTATTTAAAACTATTTAAACCAGAAGTAGAACGTTATGATTTATATATGGCAAGAGTAGCATCAGTGTTTTTAGAAAGTTATTTATTTTACAGTGGATTTTTCTATCCGCTATATTTAGCAGGACAAGGAAAAGTAACTACTTCTGGAGAAATAATTAGAAAAATATTATTAGATGAAACTATACATGGAAGTTTTACAGGGTTTGATGCACAAGAAATGTTTAAAACTTTAACGAAAGAAGAACAAGAACGTGCAGAAAAAGAAATGTATGAACTGATGCTAGATTTATATCATAACGAAGTTAAATATACGAAAGATTTATATACTCAAATTGGATTAGTTGATGAAGTAGTAAATTATGTTGAATATAATGCAAATCGTGCATTAGCAAATTTAGGATATCCTGGATATTTTGAACATAGAGATTTAAATCCGATTATTGA
>CAMBPW010000089.1 GCA_945869755.1 uncultured Gemella sp. | reverse complement strand
CATAACATTCTCCTTCTCTAATCTATTTTTTAAAAACTATATATTTACTAATTAAATAATTTACTACTATTACTACAAATTGTATTATAAATTTTGCCAAAAAGTTTGTAGTACCTAACCATACAAATAACTCTACTCCGACAATTTCTATTATCATCGTAAAAATTCTTGAAGTGAAAAATTTTACTAGTTCATAAAATACTTTTCTTAGTCCATATGCTTTTGAATTAAATACATACTTAGCATTAACAAAATATGCAAAAAGTATCGAAATAGTTATAGATGTAAAGTTAGCTATAATTCTCTCTACATTAAATATACTATCTAATATATAAAATCCTATTAAGTTTACTAATGTTGTACAAACTCCAAAAAATAAATAATTAATAATACTTTTATATTTCGGATTGTTATAATATTCTAAAAGTTTTTTTATCAAATTCATAAAACCTCTTATAATAAACTATACAATTTAATTTCAGGATATTTATCATTAAACCAACGCATTGCAAAATCATTTTCAAATAAAAATACATATTTATCATACAAGTCTTTTACTAAAATACTTCTTGATGACGACATACTTTCTTTTATTAACTCTTCATTTTCAATCCAACGAGTAGTTTTTTGCCCAATATGTTCAATTATTACTTCTGTATTATATTCATTTTTCATGCGATGTTCAAAAACTTCAAATTGTAATTGCCCGACAGCTCCTAAAATTATTTGATTTGTATGTAACGTTTTATAATATTGTATTGCACCTTCTTGAACTAATTGTTCAACACCTTTATGGAAATGTTTTTGTTTTAATACGTTTTTAGCAGACACTTTTACAAAAATTTCCGGGGTAAAAGATGGTAGTTTTTCAAATTCTAATTTTTTACTTTGATATAAAGTATCTCCTATTTGATAATTTCCACTATCGTATAAACCTATAATATCTCCTGGATATGCTACTTCTATAGTCGCTTTATCATCAGCCATAAAATTTGTCGAGCGAGATATTTTTAATTTTTTCCCCGTTCTAGTTAAATATACGTCCATACCACGATTAAAAATCCCAGAACATACTCTTAAAAATGCTATTCTATCACGATGACGTGGATCCATATTAGCCTGAATTTTGAATATAAATCCAGAAAAATCTTCTTCAAAAGGATTTACTTCTCCTCCATCTATCGTATTTCTACTTTTTGGTGTTGGTGCAGTATCAATATAATAATTTAAAAAACTTTCTACACCAAATGAAGATAATGCTGAGCCAAAAAATACTGGTGTCTGTTCTCCACAAAGTTGTTTTTCATAATTATATTCAACACCTGCTTCTGTAACAAGAATCATATCTTCAACGCATTTTTTATACATAGTATCATTACTTAAATTATTACTACCTACTATATTATAATTCTCATCTAGTTCAATAATTTCATCTTCAACACGGAATGGTTCAATGTAGTGGTGTTTTCTATCCATTATTCCAAAAAAATTCTGCCCCATTCCTACTGGTAAATTCATAGGATAAGTTTCTATTTCTAATTTTTCTTCAATTTCTTCTAAAAGTTCAAGAGGGTCTTTTATTTCTCTATCCAATTTATTAATAAATGTAAAAATAGGAATACCACGCATTCTACAAACTTTAAAAAGTTTCAGAGTTTGTGCTTCTATCCCTTTTGCACCATCAATAACCATAACCGCACTGTCAACAGCCATTAGTGTTCTATAAGTATCTTCCGAAAAATCTTCGTGTCCTGGCGTATCTAATATATTAATAATTTTACCATCATAATCAAACTGCATAACTGATGAAGTTACAGAAATACCTCTCTGTTTCTCTATATCCATCCAATCACTCTTTGCAAATTTTCCACTTTTTTTACCTTTTACAGTACCAGCTTCTCTTATCGCTCCACCAAACAAAAGTAATTTTTCTGTCAATGTAGTTTTCCCTGCATCCGGGTGAGAAATTATCGCAAAAGTTCTTCGTTTACTAACTTGTTCTTTTATACTCACTATATACCTCTTATCGTATTTACATTATATTTTTTTTCTGCTTCTGCTAGTGCAATTTCTGGATCAGAATGCCATACTTTTTTCCCACCAGCTAAAATTTCATAATCTTCTCTTCCTTTAGATGCTAAAATAATTACATCTCCTGGTTCAGAAATTTCTATTATTCTTTTTACCGCATCAGTTCTAAACCAAACTTTCTCATAATTTTTATGAGTAATACCTTTTTCAATTACACCCATTAAAACTTCAACGTCTTCATCTCGTGGACTGTCCGTTGTTATAACTATGTAATCAGCTTCAGAAATAATTTCTCCTATAAATGATCCTTTTGATAAATCACGTCCTCCACCCATACCAGTTAAAAGTAAAGTTCTACGCCCTTTTCGCATTTCTCTTGTAGCTTCTAACAATTTTACATATCCATCTGGTGTATGTGCAAAATCACTAATAATATCTATCGGTAAATTTTCTCCTAAAATTTCCATTCTTCCTAATAAAGAAGAAAGATTTGGTAAAATATTTACAATATTTCTAATCTCAAAACCTTTTAGCCACACAGAAATAATTGCAGCCAAAACGTTACTAACCATAAAGTCACCTATAAAAGGAATTAAACAACTAAAAGTTTCCTCTGGTGTTTTAATATCAAATGACGTTGCAAGTTTATTATCTATTTTTGTAGATTTAATATTAAAAGCATAAAAATCTGCACTTTCATCTAAAATAGAATATGAAATTTCCTGTTGATAAAGACACTTAGACATAATGTTATAATATTTATCGTCCTTATTTAAAACACCATATTTTGAATTTAATAAATCATTTCCTAACGTAGAAAACAATAAAGCCTTATCATAACAATATGTTTGCATATCTCCGTGAAAATCTAAATGCTCATGTGTCAAATTACTAAAAACTGCAATATCAACATTAACATTATAAATTCTACCTAATACCGTTGCATGAGAAGATGATTCAAAAGCAAAATGTTTTATATTCTCTCTTTTTATTTCACCTATTTTATTATGAAGAGTTACTACATCTGGTGTAGTATTACCTAAATAAATTAAATCTTCATCATTTTTACAAAAACCATTTGTTCCCAAATATGAACTTGTAGTTCCTAAAAGTCTTAACATATTATGAATTAGTGATGTTATACTCGTTTTTCCATTAGTTCCAGTTACTGCAACAATATTCAAAATATTACCGTTATCATTAATGAATTTAGCAATCATACTAGCAAGTTTATTAACTTCTTTTTCTTTTACTACTACAACTGCACAATTATCATAACAATAATTTTTATCTTCACTAGCTATTACTAGAGTAGCACCATTCAGAACTGCACTATCAATAAAATTATGACCATTTACAGTATATCCAACATTAGCAACAAAACAAAAGTTTTCTACAATTTCTTTTGAATTTGAAGTAATTCCAGAAATTGAAAATGGAATTTTTCCGTATATTTTTTTTACTTTTATTTTATTTATAATATCTAATAAATTCATAAATATATCAACCTTTATCAAAAAATTCGCTAACTTTCATTATACTATATAAAATTTTAAATAGCAACAACACTATAAATAATCACTATTTTACCATAAAAAAACTCTAATCTATTTTTAGATTAGAGTTCATATTATTCTAATTAAAATGGGGCGGCTGACGGGAATCGAACCCGCGTATGTCGGAACCACAATCCGATGCGTTAACCACTTCGCCACAGCCGCCATAAATAAAAAAAGATTGAGATAAAAAAATGGCGGTCCCGACGGGAATCGAACCCGCGATCTCCTGCGTGACAGGCAGGCGTGATAACCGCTACACCACGGGACCTTAATTACTATCTCAATTCAAATGGTGACCCGTACGGGATTCGAACCCGTGTTACCGCCGTGAAAGGGCGGTGTCTTAACCACTTGACCAACGGGCCAAAACACAAAACGGAGTAGGAGGGATTTGAACCCTCGCGCCAGTTTCCCGACCTACACCCTTAGCAGGGGCGCCTCTTCAGCCTCTTGAGTACTACTCCAAGCTCCACAGGCAGGACTCGAACCTGCGACCCTCTGATTAACAGTCAGATGCTACT
>CAMBPW010000088.1 GCA_945869755.1 uncultured Gemella sp. | reverse complement strand
CTTTATTTAGCAATACTGCACCAATAATAACAGATAAACAAAGCCAAGTAGCAAGGCGATATTTTTTGTAAATAAATATTAACCCAATAGTAAATATAGAAATAACAATTATTAAAAACCATGCATCAGCAAGCCTAGTTATAAAAGTGAAAATAGTAGTTAATTTTTCTGTTCTTATACTTTTAATATAATTCCAAATTTCACTATCTAAAGTATAAGTAGCTTGCCAATTTTTTAAACCGAAAAAAGATAAAACTAAAAATGGAATTACACCAATTATAGCTACATTTACAATATTTTTATTTTTAATAACATTCCCCTCCTAATAACCTAACAATTTTTTATATACATTTTCTACTGATTTTGCATACTCACTTTTAGAATATTTATTATTCAAATTAGAACTAAAATTATTATCTTTAAGTTTTTCAACTAAATAATTATATCCTGAAATAAATTCTTCACAATTATTAAACTTGCAACCATTTATTCTATCTTCAAGAACACCGACTAAACTATCATCTTCTTTTACTAATAAATATAAATTACTAGCTAGCGCTTCTAAATACGTTAAACCTTGAGTTTCACTCGTTGATGAAGAAACAAATATATTAGCAACTGCATAATAATTTTGAACTTTATCCCAATCAACATAGCCAGTAAAATAAATTTTATCTTGAAGTCCTAGTTCTATAGACAGATTTTCTAAATAATTTTTATGTGGACCATCGCCAACAATTATAAATTTTACGTTATCAATACTTTCACAAAGTTTTTTATAATAATTTATAGAAAGATCTACACTTTTTTCTTCTGATAATCTCCCTAATGTAATTAAAACAATATCATCATTTTTAATATTAAAATCATTTTTTAAATTTTTAACATATTCATAATCAATATTATTAAATTTACTTAATTCTATACCAGTCGGAATAACTTCAATAGGAGAATTAACACCATATTCTTCTAATAATAATTTAGTTTTATCTGTAGGCGCTACTACTAAAGAAGTTTTATTACAATAATATTTAGTAGCATTTTTAACAAAATTAATAGTATATTTATTTTTTGGTAATTTTAAATAATGAATATAATCTTCATAAATAGTATGATAAGTATGTACATGTTTTATATTCAATTTTTTAGCTATTCTTAAACCTAAAATTCCTAGCGAAAATTCTGTATGTGTATGAATAATATCAATTTTTAATTTTTTAAAAATTCTAAGCCATTTTAAATAAATAGGAAAACTCGCTCGTCTATCTTTCATTAAAAAAAATGGAATACTAAATATTCTATAAGCATTCTCTTCTTCTGGACAGTGTGGACTTTTTGTAGTAAAAATATATACAGTATGACCAAGTTCTTCTAAACCAGATTTTAATAGATGAATAGAAGTAGCAACTCCATTTATTTCTGGATAATATGTGTCAGAAAATAAAGCAATATTCATATAACTATCTCCCAAAATTTAAAATTAATTCTTTACATTATAACAATTAATTTCTATATAATCAATAATTTACAACTAAACAATATTATTTTAATTTTAAAAATAAACAAAGAAAAAGAGATATTAAATTATAATATCTCTTCTCAAAGAAACTTTAACACGATTTAAAACATATTTAAAATTTTACAACAGCATGGTTTGAAAATTTTTAATTACTAAACATCATACCTTGCACCTAAAATATTAATTGCATTCTCAATTCTATCTTTAGTAGGTGGCTCAATATGATCAATTTCATATTTTATTCCTAATTCTTTATATTTATATTTTGCCATATCATGATAAGGTAGGACTTCTACTCGTTCAACACCATCTAAAGTGTCAATATATTCTCTTAACTTTTGTAAATAATAATCGTCATCTGTCCATTCAGGAACTAGAACGTGTCTTATCCACATTTTTGCACCATTATCACTTAAAAAATTAGTAAATTGAATTATATTTTTATTTGTTCTCTTAGTCAATTTAGTATGCAATTCATCATCAATATGTTTTATATCTACTAAAAACAAATCAGTAAGTGAAATTAATTCTAAAATTTTTTCATTCATTGATGGTGCATTTACATAAAATCCTCCGCACGTATCAACACACGTATTAATGTTTACTGCTTTTAATTGTCTAAATAGTTCTAATACAAAGTCTAATTGTAGTAATGATTCTCCACCACTAACAGTTACTCCTCCGCCTTCACTAGACTCAAAATATGGTCGATAACGTATTATTTTTTTTACTAATTGTTCTACAGTGTATTGAACTGCATTCGGATTGTTCATTTTCCAAGTATCAGGATTATGGCAATAAACACATCTTAACTTACATCCTTGAAAAAATATAACGAATCTTATTCCAGGTCCATCAACATTTCCAAACGATTCTATAGAATGAACTTGTGCAGTTAATTGTTTTGATTCCATAGAAATTCCTCCAATCTTTACTATAATTATACTATGAATACATAAAAAATTAAACTATTTTATTTTTATTAATCTATATAAAGTAATTCTAAATCATTTCTATAATATAGTTCAATATATTTGTTAAATTGTTTTTTAATAAAAGGTACGTAAACAAAGTGCATATAGAACAAAATTAAAATAATAACTGCAAAAATAATTGTAGTTATAAAAAATATTAATTCTATATTTTGTTCCTTAAACTTAAAACTATAAAGAGTTAATATATAAATAATAATAAAACTAAAAAGACAAATAATAGTTGCTCTTCGTAAACCTTTTTTCATATTTAAAAATTTATTTTCTACTTCTTTCCTTACTAATTTTAACTCTTGAATAGTATATTTATTATTTTTAATATTTTTCTTTATTTTTCTATCTAAACCTGTTGGAAATAGTAAATAAATAAGTGTAAAAGTATTCATAAATATATCCTTTTAAAAAATTAAGAAGGAAGACCATAGGCCTTCCTTCCTTTAATTATTTTTCCTAATTAGCGGAATTGGTGCATTGTACGGCTTAATACGTCACGTTGTTGTTCTGGTGTTAAGCTGATTAGACGCACTGCATATCCTGATACACGGATTGTGAAGTTTGGATATTCTTCTGGTGCTTCAATAACTTTTAGAAGTGTTTCTTTATTAAATACGTTAGTATTTAAGTGGAATCCACCTTGAGCGAAGTATCCGTCCATCATAGCCACTAAGTTTTGAATTCTATCTTCGTGGTTTTTACCTAATGAATTTGGAGTGAATGCTGCAGTTAAACTGATTCCATCACGGCTGTACTCGTATGGTAATTTAGCTACTGAGTTTAAGCAAGCTAATGCTCCACTTTGGTCACGTCCATTCATTGGGTTAGCTCCTGGAGAGAATGGTTCACCTTTTCTACGTCCACATGGAGTGTTACCAGTTTTCTTACCGTAAACTACGTTAGAAGTAATTGTTAAGATTGATGTAGTAGTTTCGTTTGCACGGTAAACTGGGTGTTTTTTAAGTTTAGTCATAAACTCTTTTAATAATTCAATACCAATTTGGTCTGCTCTGTCATCATCGTTACCGAATGTTGGGAATTCTCCTTCAACTTTATAGTCTACAGCTAATCCTGTTTCTTCATCAACGATTGGAGTTACTTTAGCATATTTAATAGCTGATAATGAGTCAACTGCTACTGAGAATCCAGCAATACCAGTTGCCATAAATCTTCTTACGTCTGTGTCATGTAATGCCATTTCTAAACTTTCATAAGAATATTTATCGTGCATGTAGTGAATTACGTTTAATGTATTGATGTATAGTTTACATAACCATTCCATAAATACGTCAAATTTTTCCATAACTTCATCGTAGTTTAATACTCCACGTAATGATTCAGTTACTGGTCCAATTTGTTCTCCTGTTAACTCATCACGTCCACCGTTAATAGTGTATAGTAAAGCTTTAGCTAAGTTAGCACGAGCTCCGAAGAATTGCATATCTTTACCAGTTCTCATACCAGATACACAGCAAGCGATTGATTTATCGCAAGATTGTAAGAAGTCTGCTAATAACTCATCACTTTCGTATTGGATAGCTGAGTGATTAATTGAAGACTCTGCACAATATTCTTTAAATCCTTTTGGTAATTTAGTTGACCAAAGAATTGTTAAGTTTGGCTCTGGAGAGTTTCCTAA
>CAMBPW010000087.1 GCA_945869755.1 uncultured Gemella sp. | reverse complement strand
AGTAGCAGATATTTTTGATTTTTCTGGAAGTTGGATAGAAGATGTAACAGATATTGTTGGTAAAAATAAAGACATAGTATTAGTAGCGAATAAACGTGATTTACTTCCTAAATCTGTAAAAGATAATAAAATTCGTCAATGGTTATTTACAATGATGAAGCAAAAGGGAATTAAAGTTAAAGATATAATTTTAATTAGTGCGATAAAAAATTATGGAATAGAAGAATTAGCTAGAAAGTTAGAAATTTTACGTAATAAAAAAGATGTCTATATTATAGGAGCTACTAACGTAGGAAAATCAACTTTAATTAATAAATTAATAGAATTGACTTCTGGGGATAAAAATGTAATAACTACCTCTCATTTTCCTGGAACTACTTTAGGTATGATAGAAATTCCTCTTGATAGAAGTACAAGTATTTATGATACTCCAGGAATAATTTTAGATTATGATATTGCACATTATTTAGATGCACAAACATTGAAATTAGTTATTCCTAAAAAAGAAGTTAAAGCTCGTGTTTTTCAATTAAATGCAGAGCAAACGATTTTTTTTGGTGGGCTTTGTAGAATGGATTTTGTTAAAGGAGATAGACAAAGTTTTACTATTTATGCTTCAAATCAAATAGAACTGCATAGAACGAAATTAGAAAATGCTGATAAACTATTTGAAAAACATTTAGGAGAAATGTTAGCCCCGCCATTTAAAAATAATTTATCAATTTTTGAAAAACAAATAAAAAGAAATTTTAAAATAAATAATAGAAAAATAGATATTGTAATCTCGGGATTAGGGTGGATAACTGTAAATAGCGATAGCGGTTGTTTAATTGATATAGTCGTTCCAGAAGAAATAGAAGTTTTTACGAGAGATTCTATAATATAAAATTAAGGAGAATTATGCTAAAAGGTAAACAAAAAAGGCAATTGAGGGCATTAGCACATCACTTAAATCCAATATTTCAAATTGGAAAATCGGGAATTACACCTGAAATGGTAAAAGGAATTGCTGATGCTTTAGAAAAAAGAGAATTAATAAAAGTAGCAGTTTTACAAAATTGTGAAGAAGATAAAGATGAATTAGCAGAAATACTTTCTACTAGAACACAATCTTATTTAGTGCAAATCATTGGTAACACAATAGTTTTATATAAACAAAGTTCAAAAGAAAAATATCGAAAAATAGAGTTGGTGAAGTAAAATGAAAATTTTACTTTATGGCGGTAGTTTTGACCCTGTTCATACTGGGCATTTAATTGTTGCTAATAATGTAATTGAAAAGTTAAATATTGATAAATGTATATTTATACCTTCTAATATAACACCATTAAAAAATAGCAACTTAAAAGCTAACAATATCCATCGTTACAATATGATACGAGAAAGTATAAAAAATAATAGTAAATTTGAAGTTAGTGATTTTGAAATAACAAAAGAAGAAATAAGTTATACATATTATACTGTTAAACACTTTAAAGAATTGTATAAAAATAGTGAACTATATTTTTTAATTGGAACGGACAGAGTAAAAGATTTACAACATTGGCATAAAATAGAAAAACTAAAAGAATTAGTAACATTCGTTTTTACAGAAAGAGATTCTGAAAAATTAGAAAATATTATTTCGCATGACGATTTTTACAATTCAATAAAATATGTTATACTAAAATTGCCAGTAATAGAAATAAGTTCTACAATTATTCGAGAAAAAATAATAAACAAAAAAAGTATAGATTATTTAGTAGATTACAATTGCTATAAATATATAAAGGAGCATAAGTTATATGAATTTTAATGAAATGCAAAATAAAGTTAAGGAAATTTTATCAGAAAAAAGATATGAACATACTATGCGTGTAGTTGATACTGCTATTATGTTGGCAGAAAGATACGGAGCAAATGTAGAAAAAGCAAAAATTGCAGCATTACTTCACGATATTTGCAAACCAATGGATGAAGTGTTAATGAAACGCTACGTAATAAAATATAATTTAGATTTAAAATTATTAGATTATCCAACTGAAGTTTTACACGGGCCGGTAGCTAGTGTTTATATTGAAAAAGAATTTGGTGTAGTTGATGAAGAAATTAAACAAGCGATAGCTGTTCATACTTTCGGAAAATCAAATATGACTTTATTAGCTAAAATAATATTTATTGCAGATTATATAGAGCCAGGAAGAAAGCATCCACATTTGCAAGAAGTTACAGAAGTGGCTGAATATGATTTAGATGAAGCTGTTAGACTTTCTGCAAAATATACGTTACTTTATTTAATAGAAAATGATGAAAGAATTTATCCGTCATTATTAAAATGTTATAATTACTACAACATAAAAAATTATCGTGTAGGATTTAAAGAGAAAAATAAAGAAAAAATATTATCTGGCGAAAAAATTATTACAATTAGAAATAAAAGTGAAGCACACTTTAAAAAAGGTGATTTATTAGAAGCTGTAGTGTACGAAGATAACACAAAAGATATTTTTGCTACTTTAGAAGTTGATTTAGTTAAACCTGTAACTAGAGATACATTAACAGAACGCTATGCAAAATATTATGGTGTTACACTAGAAGAATTAATAAATAAATTGTCAACGAGATATCCAAATGATGATGAATTATATGTAATAATGTTTCATGTTAAAGATAGATAATAAAAAGTAAGAAAGAGAGAAATTAATGGAAGTAGAAAATTTATTAAAAATAGTAGTAGATGCGTGCGACGATAAACACGGATATGATATAGTAGCCTATGATTTAACAAAAGCAGGATTACTATACGATTATTCAGTAATTTGTCACGCACCAACTAATCGTCAAGTAGAAGCAATCACTCAAGAAGTAAAAGAAAAAGTT
Organism: uncultured Gemella sp.; assembly: GCA_945869755.1. Taxonomy (GTDB): domain Bacteria; phylum Bacillota; class Bacilli; order Staphylococcales; family Gemellaceae; genus Gemelliphila. The sequence goes on along the minus strand of CAMBPW010000087.1, from coordinate 1,296 downwards.
CAAGAAGCGGGACAAACAGTTTACAGTATAGAAGGAATTAGAGAAGCAAAATGGGTATTGCTTGATTTAGGAGATATAGTTGTAAATGTAATGACAAGAGATGATAGAGAATATTATGCTTTAGATTCTCTATTTGAAAAATACCCAATTAAAGAGGTTTAATATGTATAAAAACATAAGTTTAGTTTATGACAAATTAATGGATGTTGATTATACTGCTTATGAAAATATTATTAGTCAAGAATTAGGAGAGAAAAATAATCTCCTAATTCTTGATTTAGGTTGTGGAAGTGGATCTTTAATAAAATTTTTATCGAATTTTGGAGATGTTGTAGGAATAGATAGTAGCGAAGAAATGCTTTCTATAGCAAGTAGTAAACATCCTGCAAAATATTTTGCACTCAATTTATTAGATTTAGATAAACTAAATATTAAATTTGACTTTATAGTTAGTGCGTTTGATGTTTTGAATTATTTAGATAATTTTACACAATTTAAAAAAGGATTAACAAATATTTATAAAAGTATGAATGAAGGAAGTTCATTTATTTTTGATATGCACACACCGAAGAAAATAGAATATATGTTATCAAATCAGCCGTTTGTTTACGAAGATTATGAACTTATTTATCACTGGTTCGTTTACGAAACAGAAAACGAGTATGAAATGGAAAGTGAATTATCATTTTTTATAAAACAAAATAACGGACTTTACAAAAAAATAGAAGAATACCAAAAACAACGTACATATGAAATAGAGAAAGTATTTGCACTATTAGAAGAAATAGGTTTTAAAATTAAAAATTATTTTTGTGATTTCGATAAAGAAAATAAAAATTTTGACAACTCTCAGCGAATAATTTTTATATTAGAGAAGTAAAATTATATATTAAACAATAAAATATAAAATTAAAGTAGGTTATATAACTAATTTAGTTATGTAACCTATTTTTTTATATAAACTTTAAATGAAACTTAAACAAAACTTAAAAAATAAAAAATTATTATTTTATTAAATTATATTTAAAGTAATGTATATAAAATATATTAAAAATAAAAACTAATTTAAAACATAATTTGCAAGCCGAAAAAAGCAATAATTAAACTAAATCATAAAAGAATAGTTTTTGTTTAAAAATAAATTGATTTAAGTGTTAAATATATTTTTTGATATGTAAAATAAAACTTAAAATTTAGTTAAAAATATAAATAAAATACATTTGTTTATAATTATAGAATAAAAAGGGGTGTTTTAAATGATTTATGTAGTAATTCCAGCGTATCAACCAGATGATA
>CAMBPW010000086.1 GCA_945869755.1 uncultured Gemella sp. | reverse complement strand
ATAAAAGATTCTCCTTTCGTTATTTTAGATGAAGTAGAAGCGGCACTTGATGATGTTAATGTTACACGATTTGCTAAATTTTTGAAACATTATTCATTAAGCAATCAATTTTTAGTAATAACACATAGACGAGGAACTATGCAAGAAATGGATAAATTATATGGAGTTACGATGAAAGAAAAAGGAGTAAGTTATATTTTACCTTTAGAACTAGATAAAATATTACAGGAGGAATATATAGATGAGTAGTTTTTTTGAAAGATTAAAAAAGAAATTTTCAAAACAGGAAGAATTAGTAGAAGACTTAATTTCTTTAGATGAATATGAAGAACTTGTAGAAAGCCAGCTTATTACCGAAAAATTTAAAAAAGGATTAAAAAAATCTCGTGATAATTTTTCTAACGCATTAAATACTTTAATAAGTTCTTATAGAGAAATAAACGAAGAATTTTTTGAAGAGTTAGAAGAGTTATTAATACAATCAGATGTTAGTTATTCTACAGTTTTAGATTTAGTAGATTATTTAAAATCAGAATCACAAAAGAAAAATTTAAAAGAGCCAGCAGAATTACAAGATATGATTATTGAAAAATTAGTAGATATATATCTTGATGGAACGAGCAAAGTTGATTTAATTACTAATGAAAATAATGAATTAACGGTATATTTATTTGTTGGTGTAAACGGTGTAGGAAAGACTACATCTATTGGAAAATTAGCACATAATTTAAAAAAAGAAGGGAAAAAAGTTTTAATTGCAGCAGGAGATACTTTTCGTGCAGGTGCAATTGACCAACTTGCAGTATGGGCTAGAAGAAGTGAAGTTGATATAGTAAAATCACACGAGGGAGCTGATGCGGCTTCGGTAATTTTTGATGCAATTCAATCTGCTAAAGCAAAAAATTACGATGTACTTTTATGCGACACAGCAGGAAGATTACAAAATAAAGAACACTTAATGAAAGAATTAGAAAAAATAGTACGTATTATAAAACGAGAAGTACCAAATGCCCCACACGAAGTATTACTTACAATTGATGCAACTACAGGTCAAAACGGAATATTACAAGCAAAAACTTTCAAAGAAGTTAGTGATGTAACAGGAGTAATATTAACGAAACTTGATGGAACAGCAAAAGGTGGAATTGTTATTGCAATTAAAAAAGAATTAGACATTCCTGTAAAATTAGTAGGTCTTGGAGAAAATATTGATGATTTAGAAGTATTTGATCCAGAACAATATATTTACGGACTATTTTATAAAGAAAAAGAAAATATAGAAACAGAAAAAATAAAAAATTAAAAATATTTAATGACTTTTAAAATTTGCGTTGAACAATTTTTAAAAGTCATTTTTTTATTACTTGACATTTAATAATTTTTATTATAATATTTATAGATATCAACGTGACAAATGAAAAAATAAAAAAGATTTTATTCAAAATAAAAAATTTTTTTTCAGAGAGTTAAGTTCATAGGCTGAAAGACTTAACAATAAATTATTGAATGAGGAACACTTTTTTATAAAATTTTATATTATTTTTGAGGTATTTATTTTTAATAAATATGAATTAGGGTGGCACCACGAAGTTAAATCGTCCCATATAAGCATTAGCTTGTATGGGATTTTTATTTTGGAAATTTTAATTTAAGAAGAAAGGATTTTTTTATGTCAATTATAAATATGCCAAGAGGTACACAAGATATTTTACCTAGTGAATCAAAAAAATGGCAATATATTGAAAATGAATTAAGAAAAATTAGTAGCAATTTTTGCTATGAAGAAATTCGTACACCGATGTTTGAATCTACTGAACTTTTTGCACGAGGAGTAGGAGATACAACAGATATTGTTCAAAAAGAAATGTACACTTTTTTAGATAAAAGTGATAGATCTTTGACATTACGACCAGAGGGTACAGCAGGAGCAGTTCGTTCTTATATAGAAAATAAATTATTCGCAGATGTAATTAAACCACAAAAATTATTTTATATAGGACCGATGTTTCGCTATGAAAGAAAACAAAAGGGACGTTATCGTCAATTTGTTCAATATGGGGTTGAAGTTATTGGAGAAGAAAGCCCAAAAATTGATGCAGAAGTTATTAGTTTAGCATATAATATTTATAAAAATTTTGGAATAAAAAATATAAAAGTTAGTATTAATTCTTTAGGTAATCCAGAAGAAAGAAAATCTTATAATGAAGCTTTAATAAAACATTTCGAGCCTAGAATAAATGAATTTTGCAAAGATTGTCAAACAAGACTTTACAAAAATCCAATGAGAATACTTGATTGTAAAATTGATGCTAATCACGAGCTTATAAAAACAGCACCTAAACTTTTAGATTTTTTAGGGGAAGAATCTTTAGCATATTTTAATAAAGTTTTACAATATTTAGATGAGTTAGAAGTAAAATATGAAGTTGATAGTAACTTAGTACGAGGCTTAGACTATTATACACATACAGCATTTGAAATTATGATTGATAATCCAGAAGTTGAGTTAAAAACACTTTGTGGTGGTGGTCGCTACAATGGATTAGTTGAACTTTTAGGTGGACCTGTTGGAGAAAAAGGAATAGGTTTTGCATTGAGTATTGAAAGATTACTTTTAGCATTAGAAAGTGAAAATATTTCATTGCCTATTGATAATAATATAGATGTTTTTGTTGTTTCTATGGGAGATGAAGCTAACGATTTTGCTATGAAATTAACTAACGATTTACGCTTAGCAAATTTTAAAGTGCAAAATGATTATTTCGATAAAAAAATGAAAGCTCAAATTAAACTAGCTGATAGATATAATGCTAAATATACTATTATTATCGGAGAAACAGAATTATTAGAGCAAGAAGTAGCTATAAAAAATATGGCAAACTATGAACAAGAAAAAGTTCAAATTAAAAATATTAAAAATTATTTAGAAAATAAATTGCGAGGAGAATAAAATGGGAGCATACGGAAGAACAGAATATGCAGGTCGTATAGACGAAAAATTTGTAGGACAAGTAGTAACAGTAAAAGGTTGGATTGGGAAAAGACGTGATTTAGGAAATATTATTTTTCTTGATGTACGTGATAGATATGGAGTTGTGCAATGTGTAGTTTCTGGAGAACAAAATGAGGAAGCACATAAAATTGCAGATACTGTAAGAAGTGAATATGTAGTTTCGATAGAAGGAGAAGTAGTTTTACGAAACGAAAAAACGATAAACGAAAAAATTTACTCTGGTAAAGTTGAAATTGTAGTAAATAAAATAGAAGTTTTATCGGTATCAAAAACATTACCTTTCGTTCTTGATGATGCAAGTTTATCAAGTGAAGAGTTAAGAATGAAATATCGCTACTTAGATTTGAGAAGAACAGAATTAGCAGATGTTATTCATTTGCGTTCAAAAATTACTAAAGCGACAAGAGATTATTTAGATTCTCATAATTTTACAGATGTAGAAACACCAATATTAACTAAATCTACACCTGAAGGAGCAAGAGATTATCTTGTACCTAGTCGTGTTCATCCAGGAGAGTTTTATGCTTTACCACAATCACCACAACTATTTAAACAATTATTAATGGTTGCTGGTTTCGATAGATATTATCAAATAGCTAGATGCTTCCGTGATGAAGATTTAAGAGCAGATAGACAACCTGACTTTACTCAAATTGATATGGAAATGAGTTTTATGTCGCAAGATGAAATTATTACAATGATTGAGGGACTTATTGCTCACGTAATGAAAGAAGTGAAAGGTATAGAAATAAAAACTCCATTTGAAAGAATGGATTATTCTGTTGCAATGGAACGTTTTGGTAGTGATAAACCTGACACTCGTTTCGGGATGGAATTAAAAGATGTTAGTGATATAGTTGCTAATGTTGATTTTAAAGTTTTCTCAAATGCAGTTGAGCAAGGTGGAGCTGTTAAATGTATCGTAGCAAAAGGAGTTGCAGAAAAATATTCTCGTAAAGATATTGATGCTTTAGCAAGTTACGTTGCAAATTACGGAGCAAAAGGATTAGCATGGGTAAAAGTAACAGAAGAAGGATTAAATGGGGCAATTGCTAAATTTTTTGATGAAGAAGTTTCAACAAAAATAGTTGAGCGTGTAGAAGCAGAAGTAGGAGATTTAATTTTATTTGCTGCTGACAGCAA
>CAMBPW010000085.1 GCA_945869755.1 uncultured Gemella sp. | reverse complement strand
GTTTTAAATGTTAGTCTACGTTTAATATGACGAGTTTTTGGCCAAGGGTCTGAAAAGTTCAAATAAATCTTACTTATTTCTTCATCAGCAAAATATTCTGTTAAATTGCTAGCATCGGCTAATATTAAACGTAAATTTTCTACTCTTTCTATTTCAATTTTATCTAATAAGAAACTTAATACTGTAGGTTGAGTTTCTAGTCCTATAAAATTAATATTAGGATATTGTTTTGCTAAATTATAAATAAATTGTCCTTTTCCAGAACCTATTTCTAAATGTATAGGATTTTCATTTTTAAATTCTTTTATCCATTTTCCTTTTTTATTTTTCGGTTCTACAAAAACGTAATTATTATTTTCTAATCTTTCTCGAGCGTTCGCCCTATTTCTAACTCTCATGCTATCCTTTCTAATTAAGTTCTATTATTTTATTAAATAATTTTTTATGATCATTTATAATCTCTTTTGAGCCTATAACACATTTATAACTATTATTTTCGCTGTTATCAAATAGCTCTGCTAAATTAATTAGATCTTCTAATGTTATATTTTTTATTTCATTTACTAATTTATCAAATAAACCTTTATCACTCTCCGTTAGTTCAGAAGTTAATGATATAGTTGATTTTTCTTTTGGTGACATTAGTTGATCAAAAGAATTTAACGCTCCTATTATATATTTATTTAGAGTAACATCATCTATATTTAATTCACGAATATAATTGGCTACTCCGCGGTATGTTTCTACTGTTTTTGTTAAATTAGGATCACGATATGACCAAAAACCTATCTCTCCGTATTTATTTATAGTAATTCCTGCACCGTAGGCTCCACCTTTAACACGAATACTATTCCATAAATAATCAAAATTTAAAATATGTCTTAATACTATTAAATGTCCATTGTATTTATCAATGTTAAAACCATACCCTACATATTGGACTAATGTATCAAAATAAAATGCTTCTGAATATTTCTTTTCCTTTGGAGTAAATTTTATAACAGTAGTAGGAACTAATATAGCATCACTATTCAATTTGTTTACATAATTTAAAATATGTTCCTTGTATTTGCTATATATTTCATTTGTTCCAGTTACACTTATTAGTAAATTATTGCTATTAAAAATATTTTTTACGATATTTTCTAATGATTTTTGTAATTCAATATATCTTATATCAAAATTTTCCACTAACTCTTTTACAAATTCGTAGAAGTCATAACCTGATATATATTCAGAAATTTTATGTTGTAATGAATTATAACTCATTACACGTCGATTAACGAAGCTGTGCCCACTATTTTTAAATCTATTTTCTAAATTTAATTTAAGTTCTAAAATAATATTGTAAATAGTCTGTTTATTAGAAAAATCATTATTCAATGTATTTTCGATAATAATTTCAACTAATTTATCTGTTTTTTCTACAAGATTTTTAGATGTAATATTAAATTTCAAATTTATATCATTTGTTGTATCTTTTTTATAAATATTAACATTAGCTGTAATATTTCCTAAATTAAAATCTATTTCTTTTGTAATTTCTAGTTCAGATTTATTTTTTGTGTTAATGTTAAATAATAAATATAATAATAATGAAGCATATTGTATTTCTGTAATATCAAAATTAGTTATATCAAACATTAAACTTGAATAAACTATACCATTAGTTTGTGTATCATAGTGTGCGTAAATTATGTCATCTATTTGTTCAAAATTAGTATTATCATATTGTTTTTTAATAATAACTTTTTTGGCATCTACACATTTTATTTTATCTAAATCTTCTTTTTTATCTTTGCTATTTTGCCAAATGATAAGTTTATTAGTATCATTTATAATATTATTTATTTCTTCTTCGTTTAATGAATTATAATAATCATCCAGATTTTCTTCATCAATTTTTTTGTCTGTAGCTTTTAAAATAACTATAGATTTTTGATTATTATTTAATAAATATTTAGTCGCTAATTCTTCGTATTTATTATTATCTAAATTATATTGAAGTTGTTCTAACAATTCATCATAATAAAACATAGCTAATGGATCTTCGTTATGTAACCACGTTCTTAACGCTCTAATTGCATAAGATACACCTTTAGGAGAACTAGCTTTGTTTACTTCTTCTTTAATAATGAATGAATTCTTATTAATTGTAGCTTGAATTTGCTCACAATCAAATTTATTATTTATTACTTTATATAAGTGTTCCTCATGTAATTTTGAGATTTCATCAATATATTTATTACTAACATTTTTATAAATTATAGAATATGCTATTTGTAATCTATCTTTTTGAACATAGCTATATACATCTTCGCAAATATTATTATCAATAAAATATTTACGAAATTCTGTATTGCTATTTCCTAGTAATATTTCGTCAATAATATCTATACTATTTAAAGAATTAATATCTGTTATTTTTCCTACTATATAATTTATTGCAACATAATGTTTGTTATCTATTTCTTCATTGAAATATGTAACATTATGTATAACTGGTTGTTCTAAATTTTGTTCTGTTAATATATAGTTAGAATAATCTTTTTTATCGTACTTACTTAAATATTTATCTATATGTTTCAAATAAGAATCTAATTCTAAATTTCCATAAAGAAAAATATAACTATTACTTGGGTGATAGCAAAAATTATATGTTTCTACAAATTCTTTTTGTGTTAATGTAGGAATTGCACTAGGCTTTCCTCCTGATGAATAAGCATACTCTGTGTTTTTGAATAAAGATTCTGCAATATGCATATCTATAATTTCATCAATAGATGAATATGCTCCCTTCATTTCATTATAAACTACTCCTTTATAAATTAGTTTATCTTCTTTACTTTCTAAATGATAGTGCCAACCTTCTTGTTTTAAAATATTTTCATTTTTTAATATTTTTGGATTGAAAACTGAATCTAAATAAATATCCATTAATATTTTTAAATCTTCATCATTTTTAGATGATACCGGATACATTGTTTTATCAGAAAATGTCATAGCATTAATAAATGTATTAAAAGAACCTTTTATAAGTTCTACAAAAGGTTCTTTTACAGGATATTTCTCTGAACCACAAAGTACCGAGTGCTCTAAAATATGGAATATACCATTATCATTATATGGTATAGTTTTAAAAGAAATACTGAATGATTTATTTATATCATTATTTTCAAAAAATAAAAGACGTGCTTTTGTTTTTTTATGCTCATACATATGAGCTGTAGTATCTATATTTTTTAAGTATTTTTTTTCTACTAACTTAAATGCCATATTTTATAATTAATTGTAAATTACATTTTTAAAAGAGTTAATACATCATAACCTTGCAATTTATCAAGACCATTCAATCCATCAAGTTCAATTAAAAATGCAATACCTACAACTATTCCTCCTAACTGCTCTACTAATTTTATTGTTGCCTCAATAGTTCCACCTGTTGCTAGCAAATCATCTGTAATTAATACTCTTTGCCCTGGTTTAATAGAATCGCTATGCATTGTTAAAGTATTACTTCCATACTCAAGATCATATTCATAGCTAATTACTTCACGAGGTAATTTATTAGGCTTTCTTACAGGTACAAATCCAATTCCTAAAGAATAAGCAACTGGACAACCTATAATAAATCCACGGGCTTCTGGCCCAACAACAACGTCAACTTGACGTTCTTTTGCATATTCTACAATCTTATCAGTAGCATATTTATATGCTTCTCCATTAGCCATTAATGTTGTTATATCTTTAAAACTTATTCCTTTTTTCGGCCAATCTTCAACTATAGATATATATTTTTCTAAATTCATTTATTTTTTCTCCTAATTATAAATGTAAAATATTTACTTTAAATCAAAGTAATCTTAACTCCTAAATTATACTATACATTTATAAAAATAGCAAAATTTATTTAATAAATTAAATAAAAGAAATAGTATTAAAAAGATTTCCAAAAAACTATACACAAAATTATATATGTTCAGTTTAAATGGACAATTTTTTACTATCTCTTTTATTATAATAAATATTATATATTTTTATTTAAAATTTTATTGATAGTCTGTATATCACCGTCTAAAAATAAATCTTCTAAATAAAATCTTTCTTGCATGTTTTTATAAGTAATTGAATTTTCTAAATTAATAATTTCGTAATTTTTATTTACAGTAATAACATTTTTTT
>CAMBPW010000084.1 GCA_945869755.1 uncultured Gemella sp. | reverse complement strand
CTAATTTTCTTTTATTCTTTCATACATAATTATTCCTGCTGCAACAGAAGCATTTAAACTTTGCGTTTTTCCTAACATAGGTAAATGATATAAAAAATCACAAGAATTTGTTACACTACTACTCATTCCTTCTCCTTCATTACCTATAACTATTGCTAGTGGAACATCACGAGCTATTTTTGTATAATTTTCTGAATTGCTTGATAAAGTTGTACCTGCTATCCAAAATCCTTTTTCTTTTAATTTATTAATTGTATCTACTAAATTTCCAACACGAACTACAGGTATATATTCTATCGCCCCTGCTGATGCTTTTACAACTGTTTGACTAACTACAGCAGCTCGTCGTTTAGGAATAATTACAGCTTTCACTCCACTAGATTCTGCACTTCTAATTATTGCTCCTAAATTGTGGGGGTCTTCTATATGATCTAAAATTAATATTGTTGTTTCTTTTGTTATTTCTAAGTTTTTCAAAATTTCATCTAATTCATAATAACTATAAGGTGCAACAAAAGCAACTACTCCTTGATGTCTTTCTGATGTTAAATTATCTAATTTTCTTTTAGGAACTTCTTGACAAATTATTTTTTTATCATTTGCAATATTAAAAATAGATTTTAAACGACCTTTTTCTATTCCTTCTTGAAATAAAATTTTATTTATTTCTCTCCCTGCATTAATAGCTTCTAAAATACTATTTCGTCCTGCAATTATTTCTTTATCATTTAAAACTTCAAAATCTTCGCTAATTTCTTTCTTTTTTAGACGTTCTTCTTTAAAATTTTTATTTTTAAAATTATTTTTTCTCATATTCTTTTATAATGTAGCTAAACATTTCCTCCAATCTTGAAAAATTTTTCTCTAAATACAAATAACCAAAAACAGCCTCAAGACCTGTTGCTAGTTTATATTCTATAATAGTTGCATTTTTTGCTTTAGAATTATTTTTTTGATTTTTAGCACGATTATATATAGCATATTCTTCAGGAGTTAGTAAATCATTATCTAATATATATTTCATAAATTCTGATTGAGCTTTAGCTGAAACTATTGTAGAAACTTTTTTATGCAAGTCGTTTATTTTTCCTATATAAAATTTCATTATATATTCTCTTGCCATTATATCGTATATACTATCTCCAATATAAGCTAATGCAAGTGCCTGTAATTGATTTGCACCCTGAATATTTTTTTCCAATACATTAAAATTTAATTTCTTTTCCATCTAACTCCTTGTTTTGTGTCTTCCAAAATAATTCCACGTTCTTTCAAATTATCACGAATAGTATCTGCTAATGCAAAATCACGATTTTTACGAGCCTCTTCTCTTTGATTAATAAGTTTTTCAATTTCTAAATCATTATCTAATTCATTTTCTGCAACTTGTATTCCTAAAATTTCAACATACGTTTCAAATCCAGCTTTTAATAATTCTAAAGTTTCTTTATTTACACTATCTTTTTCTGTATAAATATTTGTAATTTTAGTAAGTTCATACCAAGAACTTAACGCATTTGCACTATTAAAATCATCGTTCATCTGTTCTTCTAAATATTTAATATTTTCATTAACTGCATTTAAAACATCATTATCAATTTTTTCTTCAGACATTTCATTTTCTAATCTAAAAATTAAATTTTGATAAGAAGTTTTTAATTTTGCATAATTTGTTTTTGCAAGTTCTATAGTTTCTTCTGAAAAGTTTATAGGAGTACGATAATGAACACTAAGCATAAATAAACGAACGACCATTGGATCTACTTGTTGTCTAATATCTTTTACTAATGTAAAGTTACCTAATGATTTACTCATTTTTGTTCCATCAATATTAATAAAACCATTGTGCATCCAATAATTACTAAATGGAGCATGATTATGACATTCTGACTGTGCAATTTCATTTTCGTGATGTGGAAATGTTAAATCGTGTCCTCCTGCATGAATATCAAGAGTATCTCCCAAAGTTTCTTTTGCCATTACAGAACATTCAATATGCCAACCAGGTCTTCCTTTTCCCCACGGGCTTTCCCAAGAAACTTCGTTAAGTTTTGCATTTTTCCATAAAGCAAAATCAAGAGGATCTTCTTTTTGTTCTCCAACTTCTATTCTTGCTCCAGAAATTAAATCATCAATTGATTGTTTACTAAGTTTTCCGTAATCTTCTTTTTTTCGTGTTCTAAAATAAACATCTCCATTGCTTTCATAAGCAAAATCTTCAGCAATAAGTTTTTCTATAAATTTTATAATTTCACTAATATATTCACTAACACGAGGATTGCTATTTGCACGTTCACACCCTAGAGCATCATAGTCTTCATAAAATGCTTTAATATACTTATTAGTTAATTCCAGAGTAGAAATTCCTTCTTCATTACTCGCTTTAATAATTTTATCATCAACATCAGTAAAATTAGAAACAAAATTCACATCATATCCTGCATATTTAAAATATCGTCTAACAACATCAAAAGCAATTATCGGACGAGCATTTCCTATGTGAATATAATTATAAACAGTAGGTCCACAAACATACATTCTAACCTTATTTTCTTCTATCGGTTTAAAAATTTCTTTTTGTTGTGTCAAAGTATTATAAATTTTTATCAAAATATTTCTCCTCAAAACATATTAAAATTTTTTTATAAATCATAGTTTATTTTAACATATAATAACTATATTTAAAACAAAAAATAAAGTAATAACTAAATTAAATAGTTATTACTTTTATTAAAATAAATTATTTTTCAAATTTTTCTAAATCAATTTCTTCCAATTTAATAAATTTATTTTTTGTAATTATTTTATGAGAAAAATAAATTGTTAAAATAATTACTACTGGTAAAATATCATAAATTGCTTTTGCAAATCCGCCAGATACAAAATCTGCATAAGTTTGTAATACTATTAACATTATAAAAGCAATTAATGCAATATATGAACCTGCTATTCCAAATTTTGCTTGATATGGTAAAACTTCATTAATATTTTTACCTTGTTTTTTAATTGCATGACGTAATCTTATTTGTGAATAAATTGAAATTATCCATACACAAACAACAACAACTCCAATAAGTGATAATAACATATAATATCCCGAAGCATTATAGTGCTCAAATAAGAAACTAGCTACAATAACTCCAACTGTCATTAAAACTGCATATTGTGGACTTGAATTTGTGCTTAATTTAGAAAATATTTTCGGTGCTAAACCTCGTGAACTTAACGAAAAAAGTTGACGACTAGAAAAATATATTCCAGAATTTCCAGCTGACAAAACAGATGTACAAATTACTGCATTCATTACAGAAGCAGCTAATACTAAACCTGCATTTTCAAAAACTAATGTAAATGGTGAAGCTAATATGCTAGACGTATCTAATAGACGTGTATCAGTTGCAGAAATTACTGCTGATATAATAAATATTGTTGCTACATAAAAAATCAAAATTCTCCAAAAAACTTGATTGACAGCTTTTGGCATAGTTTTTTCAGGATTTGAAGATTCACCTGAAGCAACAGCTACTGATTCAGTACCTCCAAAAGAAAATGCTGCAGTAGAAAGAATAGCAAATAGTCCTAAAAATCCTTGCAAATTACCTACTTCACTATTTTTAATAAATGTATTTAATCCGTGAGCTTCTCCGTTACCTACTATTCCAAAAATTAATGCAACTCCTACTATTAAGAAAAATAATACAATAAAAACTTTAACGATAGTCAACCAATATTCTACTTCTCCAAAAATTTTTACACTTGCAATATTAACTATTAAAAGAACAATTAAAAAGAACATACAAATTGACATAGTAGAAAATTGCTGGAAAAAAGTCCAAAATTGTAAAACTTTTGATAAAGTAATAATATCAATTCCTGCTACTAATATCCACATTATCCAATATAACCAACCAACTGCAAATCCTAAAGATTTATCAACAAAACGTTCTGCATAAGAACTAAACGATCCAGCTACAGGATAAAAACTTGCCAACTCTCCAACTGCTGACATTAAAAAATAAATAAATACTCCGATTAATAAATACGAAATTACTGCAATATATGATCCAGCTTGGCTGACCATTGCTCCTGTTGCCATAAACAGACCTGTTCCTATCGCACCACCTATTGCCATCATTGATACGTGCCTAGATTTTAAATTACGTTTCATCTTCGTTTCTGACATAATTTTCTCCTTTGCTTAAAAAATTTTATCCACTATTATACATTAAAAAAATATAATTGTAAAGAATTTTCTGAAAATTATTTTT
>CAMBPW010000083.1 GCA_945869755.1 uncultured Gemella sp. | reverse complement strand
CCTAGATTTTGCAAAACAACAATATCTCTTGCTAGTGTTGCAGGATTGCAGCTTACATAAACTATTTTCGGGATATCCATATTTGCTAAGTCGTTTAAAAAACTTTCTTCACAACCTTTACGTGGCGGATCAACAATTACTGCATCAATTTTTATATTTCTAGAAATTAATTCTTTAATTTTTTCTTCGCTTTTCCCTAATAAAAATTCTGCATTTTCTATTCCATTTAGTTTTGCATTTTCTTTTGCATTTTGTATAGCTTGGTCAACAATCTCTATACCGTAAACTTTTTTTACTTTACGTGCTGCAAATAAACTTATCGTACCTATTCCGCAATATGCGTCAATTATTGTATCTTCTTTTTGTAAATTAGCTAATTGTATCGCTTTATTATATAGAACTTCAGTTTGAATAGGATTTACTTGATAAAACGAGCGTAATGAAATATTAAAATGTATACCGTCTAAAACGTCTGTAATATACTCATTTCCGTACAACAACTCTGAATAATCTCCAAAAATGACGTTCGTTTTTTTGTCATTTATATTTAAAACAATACTCTTTATTCTACTATCAAGTTTTACTATTTCATCAACAAAATTTTCTAAACCTTCAAATTTCTCCTTAACTATTATTCCTATCATTATTTCAGTTTTAGAACTATTTGTTCTAAACATAATATGACGAATAGCTCCACTATGTGTTAATTCATCATAGACTGATAAATTTAACTTAGCAACAATATTTCTAATTTCATTATTTAAAACGTTATGTTCTGAATATTGAATGGTACAATTATTTGTATTAATAACATTATGACTTCGTGGTTGATAATATCCCATCTTTATTTCATTACCACTTTTTTGAACTGGAATTACTGATTTGTTTCGATAATTAATAGGATTTTTCATTCCTATTGTATCTAAAACTCGTATATTATTATTTCCGATAGTTTTATTGATAATATTTTTTACTTTATTTGTTTTAAAGCGTAGTTGTTCTTCGTAAGAAAGGTGTAATAAATTCGCTCCAGAAGTTTTTTCTATTACTTCTACTCTATTAGGTGATTTCTTTATTATTTCTACTAATTTTGCATAACCTAAATTTTTCTTTAATTTTATTACTTTTATTTTTACTTCCTCACCTACTACAACATCTTCTACAAAAAGTGGAAAATTGTCTATCTTAACGACACCTAATCCATCGTGTGTATAGTCAGAAACAACACCTACAAATAAATCATTTTTATTCATATAAATTGCCTTTCAATTAATATTTTTTTCACATACTTATTTTTATTATACCATAAAACCAGCATTATGTATTGCATTATAATTCATACATAATTTCAAAAGAAAATTGCTATAATAATATTGATATTGCTTTCAAAAAATGTTATAATTAAAGTGTAAAATAAATAAAAGGTTTTTAACCTATAAGTAGTTTTCTACTTAGCGAAAGGAGTGCTTAATATGTTAAGATATAAAGTGAGAGGGGAAAACTTAGAAATTACTCCGGCTATTAGAGAGTATATTGAAACAAAAGTTTCTAAATTAGAAAAATATTTCTCTAATGAATTAGAAGCAAATGTTTATGCTAATGCTAAAGTTTATAAAAACGGTAATCAAAAAATTGAAATTACTGTTCCACTAAAAGGTGTAACTCTTCGTGCAGAAGAAGTTAATACAGACTTATACGCATCAGTAGACTTAGCTGTAGATAAATTAGAACGCCAAATGAGAAAACATAAAACTAGAATTAACAGAAAAGGGCGTGAAAAAGGCATCGTTGAAGACGAACTTATTACAAGCGAACTTGAAACTATTGAAGAAAGTGATTTAGAATTTGTAAAAGTAAAAAAAGTTCCTGCAAATTTAATGAGCAAAGAAGAAGCTATTTTACAAATGGAGCTTATCGGACACGACTTCTTCATCTTCTTAGATGAAAGTACGAACGAATTTGCGGTAGTTTACAAACGTAAAGACGGAAATTACGGTGTTCTTGAATTAGAAAAATAAAATCAAAGTGGGCAAAATCAACGTAAAATTGATTTTGCTCTTTTTATTTGCTAAAAATAAAGTTTATATAAAATGGACAGCACAAAAAAAATTTTATATAATATAAGAAAAAATAAAATATTTACGAGGTTTTATGAATAGAGCTATTATCGGAATTGTTACAAATGAAATTAATGATGAATTAGAAATTTTAAGTAATACACAAATTGCATACACACCAATCGACACAATTTCTGGAATTAAAAATGCTGGAGGTATTCCATTTTTAATTCCTATCGGAGAAAAAAATCTTGCTAGACAATATGCAAATATTATAGATGGTTTAGTATTATCAGGTGGCCAAGACGTATCCCCACTTTTTTATGGCGAAGAACCACTACCTGAACTAAAAAAAACTTTACCAACTCGTGATGAATTTGAAATTGCACTTGTAAAAGAAATTTTAAAACAACAAAAACCTATTTTTGCAATATGCCGTGGTATGCAACTACTAAACGTCGCTTTAGGTGGAACTTTGTATCAAGATATTTATTCATTAGGAAAACATACGTTAAAACACCTACAAGAATCACACCCAAAATATACAAGTCATTCTATTAAAATAGAAAATGATAGCATATTAAATAACATTTTAGGTAATAATACTACAGTTAATACTCTACATCATCAAGCAATAAAAGATTTAGGAATTAATCTAAAAATTACCGCACTTAGTTCAGACGGTTTTATTGAAGCTGTTGAATCTACAATTAAAGAACAATATATTTTAGCTGTTCAGTGGCATCCAGAAATTTTATTGCAAAATAACCATAAAGAAAGTCAATTACTTTTTAACGACTTTGTAAAAAATTGTAAATAATAGGAGGAAAAAATTATGACAAAAAAAGTTGCATTTTTTGCAGACAACGGATTTGAAGAAATAGAGTTAATTGCTCCGCTTGATATTTTACGCAGAGCAGAAATAAAAGTTGATTTAATTTCAGCAAATAACAATGAAATTATTACAGGAGCTCATAACATATCATTAGTTACTAATAAACTAATTAAAGATGTTAATAATATATTAGAATATGACGCTATTGTAATTCCTGGTGGAATGCCAGGTAGTACATTGTTAAAAGACAATGAGCAAATAATAAAATTTTATAAAACAATGTATGAAAATAACAAATTAGTTGCAGCTATTTGCGCAGCACCAATTGTTTTAAATGAAGCTAATATTTTAAAAGATAAAGTTATGACTTGTTATCCTAGCTTTGAACAACAAATAACTTGTAAACAATATGATAGTAAAAAAGCAGTCGTTATAGATAACAATGTTATTACAGCTCAAGGTCCTGCTGTTGCATACTTATTCGGATTAGAACTTGTTGAATATTTAGTAGGAAAAGAAACGAGAAATAAACTTTCCGAAGCTATGCTTACAAATACATTAAAAGAAAATATTTAAAATTAAAAATAAGAGAGAACTATTTTTGTTCTCTCTTATCTTTATTATACCATTTTGCACTTGCAGCACCTGCAAAGAAAAATCCCACTATAGTTAATATTGTTAAAACAGTTGTCATTTATATTACCTTCATTACTAATTATTAAATCCTTCATTTAATTATATTACACTATTAAAATTTAGTAAATATAATATTTTTAAATAAAAAATAATAGGACGACCAAAAATTCTGATTTCAAAAATCAATTTTATTGAGTCGCCCTACAGTTCATTAAGTTTTAAATCATATTATAAAACAAATTTTGAAATAAACTACTACATCGAAATAGTTTTATAGATACTTACCTATTTTTAAAACTTTTGAATTAGCTCGACTATTTAATACTATTCAGAATATATAGAGCTTCTGAAATCATCTGTTGAATTTATATAATATCTAAATATTTCTCGTTTAAGATTTTTTACATTTGTCGAACTGTAATCAGGTTTTGCAGCTTTTGCTTTTGCTAAATCTTGTTGAATAGCATTAGCAAGTAAAGTCTTCATATCTTCATATGTATTATATGTAACACCGTTATATATAAATGGTTTTAACTGACTACGTTTTTCATAACGTTCTGCATACATAGCTTTTCTAAAATCATTATATGTTTCATATTGACCATTAAATGTTTTATTTAAAATATAACGATCTGACAATACTGTTTGATCTGCTACTGCTGAAGCATGTAATTTATTACTTACGTAATTGATATAAGCATCATAACCTCCTGCTGCCCACAATTCAAAACTATTTTGTTTAAA
>CAMBPW010000082.1 GCA_945869755.1 uncultured Gemella sp. | reverse complement strand
CCTTCTAAAACTGCTTTATAAGCTTCAAATTGTTCTTCCTCTGTAGGTAATTTATCTCTTCCCATATATAAGAATTCTGTACGATAAAGCCCTACTGCTTCTCCGCCATTATTTTTAACACCTTCTAGGTCTGCTGGAGTTCCGATGTTAGCCGCAAGAATAACTTCATGACCATCTTTACTTACAGTTTTTTCTGTTAGTAATTTTGCCCATTCTGCTTTTTGTGATTCAAATTTTTCTGCTTTAATTTTGTACTCAGCAATTATATCTTCTGATGGATTTACTATTACATTTCCATCAAGACCATCTATAATTAAGTTATCTCCATTTTTAACTTGTTCTGTAATATTTCCAGTACCAACAACAGCAGGTATTTCTAATGAACGAGCCATAATAGCAGAGTGAGAAGTACGCCCACCAATATTTGTAGCAAAACCTTTTACAAACTTTTTATTAAGCTGAGCTGTATCTGATGGAGTTAAATCTTCTGCAATTACAATAACTTCTTCATCAATTAAACTTGGATTAGGTAGTAAAACACCTAATAAGTGTGATGTAATTCTTTTAGAAACATCTCTAATATCAGCAGCACGTTCTTTCATATATTCATTATCCATAGACTCGAATATAGAAATAAACATATCTGATGTTTCTTTTAATGCATATTCTGCATTTATTTCTTTAGATTTAATATCAGTTCTAACAGTCCCTATAAATTCAGGATCATCAAGAATTAATAAATGAGCTTCAAAAATTGCAGCTTTATCTGCTCCTAAATTTAATAATGCTTTATCCTTGATTATTGATAATTCTTTTTTTGAAATTTCTACAGCATTATTGAATTTTAAAACTTCTTCATCAACATTTTGAATTTTCTTTTCTGATACACTTAAATTAGGTTCAACAAAAATGTATGCTTTCGCAAAAGATATACCTTGTGATGCAGCAATACCTTTTATTTCTAACATTCTATACTAATCCTTCTTTCTTAAGTGTTTCTTCTACAGTTGCAATTGCTTCTTCTTCATCTGCTCCATCAACATAAATAGCTATATCTGCATCTTTTCCTACACCAAGACTCATAACTCCCATAATTGATTTTAGATTAACTTTTCTTTCTTTGTATTCTAATTCAATATTAGATTCAAATTTTGAAGCAGCTTGAACTAATAAAGTTGCTGGTCTAGCGTGAATTCCTGTTTCATCAATTATTTTGTATTCTCTTTTTAACATATTTATATGTCTCCTTTTTATTATTTTTACAAGTTAATAATAGCATATGGCTATATTTTTTACAAGTATTTTATAATTATTTACAGGTTATATCTTGCTGTTTGTAAACGAATACCTAACTATTTTTGTTTGCATTATATTGTTTTAATGAAAATTATTATGAAAATAGAAAATAATTATATTCGTTTTATAATGTGAATATTAAGTAAATAACTATATAATAGTGGTTTAAAAAATAATGAAATATAAATGAAAAAGAAAAATAATATTTTCATTTATATTATTTTTCCTCCGCTAGTAATTATAGATTTATATTCACTATAATTTTTATGTTTATTATTAAATTCTTTTGCATTTTTATTTATTTCTTTTAAATCTATATTTTGATCTGATGCTGCAAATACACAACCACAGTAACATTGTCTATAAATAGAATATTCTTCACACATTTCTATGGAACGTTTATATCCATTATTTTTTTTAAAATCTGATGGTAAATAAAAGATTTCTATTTTTTCTTGAATTTCATATCCTTGCTCATTAATTATTTGTGCATTTTTTTTAGGGCTTAGTGTCAATGCAGACACAAAATAATCATAATTTAATTCGATAGCTTTTTTAGCAGCTGAGTCTAATCTCATTTCATAACAAATATGACATCTTTCTCCACCTTCCTTTTCATTTTCATAACCTTTAACTTTTTTAATAAATTTAGATGGTGAATATTCATCTGCAATAAAACCTATATTACTGTTATTTCTTATATTAAATTCTTCAATAAAATCTTTGTGTACTAATAATCTTTTAATATATTCTTCTTTTGGATGAATATTTGAATTAGAAAAAAATATTGTAATATCACTATAATTTGATAAGTATTCTAAAACATATGTACTACAAGGAGCACAGCAAGAATGTATTAATAACTTTGGTCTAATTTTCTTATTTTCCCATTCTTTTATTAATAATTTTAATATATTATCATAATTTATTTTTTGATTTTTATGTCTAGTATTTATAAATTGTTTACTATCTATCATATATTCCTCAATTTTTTACATTAAACTATAAAATTTATGTTACATTATTTCAATAATAATTGTCAATATTTTAAACATAAAAAAAATAAGGAAAGAAAATTCTTTCCTTATGCTCTTGATACATAATATCCCTCTGCTGTATTAATAACAAGAACATCTCCTTCTTTAACAAATAAAGGAACTTGTAATGTATATCCAGTTTCTACAGTAGCAGATTTTGTTGCTCCTGTTGCAGTATCTCCTTTTACGCCTGGTTCAGTTTCTGTAACTTTTAATTCTACAGTTGTAGGTAAATCTACTCCTAAAATTTCACTACCAAACATTAAAATATTAACTTCCATATTTTCTTTTAAAAAGTTTAATTCATATTTAATATTTGATTCTGGAATTTCTATTTGCTCAAAAGTTTCGTTATTCATAAAAATATACCCTTCTCCTGTTGAGTAAAGATATGACATTTTTTCATTAGATATTAATGCCTTAGAAACTTTTTCCCCTGCTCTAAAAGTTTTATCATTTATTGCTCCTGTTCGTAAATTTCTTAATTTTGAACGTACAAAAGCTGCTCCTTTTCCAGGTTTAACATGTTGAAATTCTAATACTTTCCAAATATTACCATCTACTTCGATAGTAACTCCAGTTTTAAAATCATTTACTGAAATCATTATTTATTTCTCCTTAATTTTTTTACTTTAACATTATATATTATTTTTGATACAAAAATCAATAAAAATAAGTAAAATTATTTATTAATATCAAAATTTTTGTTGTTATACCAGTTAGGAATAACATTGTCCATATTATTATACCAATATAGAACATTATTAGCTTTATTTTTCATTATATTTATTTGTTTTTTACCTAAAGGATAGGCCCATGGAAGTGAACTTATAGTGTCAGTTGCTATATATAGTGCTAATTTCTGCCAAAATATAACAGGAATATTATTATTAAAATAAGCGTTGAGCATACCTATAGAAAATGGAACTGATTTTTCTAAACACCATGAGATTCTATTAAATTCCTCCCAAGGATTTCCATAATCCATTCTATCAAAATCAATTATAAAAAGTTTCTCATTTTTATCGACAATCATATTTGCTAAATGAAAATCACCATGCTGTATAGTTTGTCGCACGTCGGATAATAATTCTCTATTTGCTTTAATATATTGTACGAAAAAATGACCATCTTTATATTTTAAAGGACATTTTTCATAATTTTCTAGTTTGGTATTTATTTTTTTATTAAATCTATTTGGCCATGGATCTATATTTTCTGGTGCATCTATCTCATGTATAAACTTTAAAAATATTCCTGCTTGATAGCCATAATTGTATTGCTGTTCTTTAGAAAAAATATCTATACACTTATCTAATGTCGTTCCGTCTATCCAACTATATATTTCGTATACTCCATCTTCACACAAACCGAAAGATAGTGGTGTTGCCATAGCAATATTAAATTTTTCTAATTTTTTAATATTCTTAAATATATATTTTTTGTTATTATAATTTTTTATATTAGAAATCCTTAAAAAATATCTATTATACTCCTTATCAAATACTAGATATTTTTTGTCTTTAGAAAAACCATCTAATATTTCTTCTTTTTTAACTATATCTTCATATTTCATAATTTGCCACCTTACTACCTACTCATAATCTAAAACAGAGTCAAAAATATAATTTTATGACTCTGTTTTTTCTTTTATAATTTATGTTACTATTTTCTAGTTACTTCTACGTAATAAATTCTGTTACCTTTTTTAATAAATTTATCTTCATACTCTGTGTGAATATTTTCTTCTTCGTAAAAGCTATTTGTTAAATCTACAGATATTTTATCGATAACAAACCCATGTTGCGTCATACTTTCCAAACTGTACTCAAATAATCCTTGATTATCTGTTTTTTGTGCAATACGTTTATCACCATTTAAAACTTGTACATATTGATCCAAGAAAGTTTTAAATGTTAGTCTACGTTTAATATGACGAGTTTTTGGCCAAGGGTCTGAAA
>CAMBPW010000081.1 GCA_945869755.1 uncultured Gemella sp. | reverse complement strand
AAATCTTACACCCACAAACGTCTTACTTAATGCTGCTTCCTTCCGGACCTGACATGGTTCATAAGCATTGCGTCATAAGGAGCCTCAGTCTCAACACTACGTGCTAAACTCGACATCACATTAATTACCCGAATCTCGGTATTCAGCCTTGCTAAAGCGGATTGCAAGTACAGGGCACCGCTAACTCCCCACCTAGCATTTTAAAATTATAACAAAATAATAGCAAAAAATCAAGTATTGAACTGTGATTTATATTAGAATTATTTTAATGACAATCCCAACTATACATTACATCACTAAAATCTTTGTTTTCTAATTTCTCCTTAGTAATAAAAAAGTTAGCAACTCCTACATCACCCCAAAGAATATCCCAATTACTTCCTTTATTTTCTGAATCCATTTGGAACAATAGAACTTCGTATTCTCCTTTTTCTCTTGGATCCCACTGAGTGAAAAATGGATAACCACCAAGCTGATGTCCTCCTGCATCAATTACTTCGTGTAATTCATCTAATAATTCTTCGGGAGCATCAAAATAATTTTCAATTTTTTCATTTGGATTAAAATTATTATAAATTTCTAAAAAAATATCTTCAAAACCATCAACATCTGGTCCCATTATTGATTTAGTTAATGTAAACTCTAAAGCTTTTTCTTCTTCCACAGGGAAAAAATTTTCTTCTTCAAAATCAGTTTTATAAATAGTTTGTAATTCTTCTTCTGAATAATAATCAGACTTTATATCTTCATAGTAAACTATACGCCAATCATTTTGATTAGTGTAATTATCAAAATCAGCTCCTAATAAATCATCAATCGGATTTATCCAAAACTGAATAATACCTTTTTGTAAATAAAAATCGTTAGTTGGCAATTCTTCACAATTAATTTGTGCAAGTAACATAAGTTGCTCGCCATTTTCTGAAACAGGAATTTGTAAATTTTTTGGCAAATATGGCAATCCTGCAAACTTACTCTCTGTAATTGATAATTTTGATTTTTTTACTGTTTCTATTTTTATTACATCTGTTTCTGATTTTTCTCGTAATTTTTCTACAATCTTATTAATTAGTTGTGTTGACATTTTTGTACTCCTTTATAACTCATTCTAAATATAATACTATGCTATTTTCTTTCTCGCTTTTTTTTATGTCTATTATTCGTTGATTACTACTACCTCTAAATTTTAAAGTTAAATCTTTCAACGCTAAAATAAATGGGCCATCTACAAGAACATCACATAAATTTAATAGCTCTCTTTTATCTTCACTAGCAATTTGTAACTGTTCGTATGTGTAGCCACTATATACCCAAATGTCTTTTGTATTTCCAAACTCTTTTCTTACTCGTTCACAAAGTTTTATTGCTACTTGCGTATTCAAAAAAGGTTCTCCTCCTAAAATAGTTAAACCTTGAACGTAAGACTGAGATAAATCTTCAATAATTTTATTTTCTATTTCGTCTGTATATAGTTCTCCTACATTAAAATTTTGGATACTTTCGTTAAAACATTCTTTACACCCAAACAAACAGCCACTTAAATAAATAGAACATCTCACACCTTCTCCATCAACAAATTGAAATGGCTTGTAATCTGCAAATCTTTTTTGTGAATATTTTTTTGCAGTCCAACTTTCTTTCGGATCTCTAAACGTATTTAGACAATTTGATACTATATTTTTTTCATAAATATTGTATTTTGAAATATCAATATTACTTATTATGTTTTTAAAATTTTCTTCTCTTGACATAATTTCCCCCTGCATATTAATTATACATTTTTTTTGAAATATTTTCTATTTACAACAAAAAAATTACACTATTTTTTAATTTTTGTAGTAAAATTAAAATAAAAAACATTAGAGGTATCTATGAAAATTTTAATAACTGGCTTTGATGCTTTTGGCGGAGAAAAAATTAATCCGTCTACTGAAGCATTAAAAAATATTAGAAAAAATATTTTAGATTGTGAAGTAATTACTACTACACTTCCTACTGTATTTAATGAAAGTTTTGAAAAAATTAAAGAAGAAATAACAAAACACGATCCTAAAATAGTAATTTGTGTAGGTCAAGCTGGCGGACGTAAAAATATAACTGTTGAACGTGTTGCTATTAATATTGATGACGCTAGAATTGCTGACAATAAAAATAATCAACCTGTTGATGAAATTATTAGAGATGACGGAGAAAATGCATATTTTTCTACTTTACCGATAAAAGCTATCATTGAAAATTTAAACGAAAATAACATACCTGCTGAAATTTCAAATAGTGCTGGAACTTTTGTTTGTAACCATATTATGTACCAAACATTATATTTAGCAAATAAAAATAATAACAATTTCAATGCTGGATTTATACATATTCCGTACTTGCCAGAACAAACGGTAAATAACAATTTACCGTCAATGAGTTTAGATACTATTGTTAGTGCATTAGAAAATATTATAGAAACTTCTATTAAATTTTACGGGAAAAATGATTTAAAAATTAACGCCGGAAAAGAACATTAATTTAATATTGTAAATAAAAAATCTTAACTAACATACACAATGCTAGTTAAGATTTTTAAATTTTATTAGTAATTAGTAAATTTATATCCTAAAAACTTTTCAATTTCAATATATATTTTGTTAAAAGGTAGTGCATACAAATCTTTATGTTTTTTCAAAAATTTTGCGTTTAATTCATCAATATTTTCTTCTATCATAAAAAATTCTAAATCGTCATCTAATATATTTCTTAAATCATTTACTTCTAAACCATCACTGTTTACTAAACGATTAATATTATCTGTTCCTAAAGATTCTACTTTTAAAATCATATTTTTAAAGTATATTAAATGCTCATAAGCTTCTATTTTTTCTAAACCTTTTAAAACATAATTATTAATTCTTTCTTGCCACTTAGATTGAATTACAAATCTGGAAAAATTACCTTGTTTCATCTCTCTATCATAAAAATCTACATAATAACTATATAGTGCATCTTCATGAATAAGACTATGACTTACATTTTCGGAAAAAAGTAATTTTACAAACGTAGTGTTAGAATATACGATGTCATAATATTCTGGACTATGAAAAGCTGTTTCTGAAACAAATATTTTATTTAGTTTATCCATATTATCTCCTATATATCAAATAAAGAAATATTTTTATTAATTTTTTCTCCAATTTTTTCTAAATAATCAACATACTCAGTAGATACGGGTAATAAAATATAACTATCACTATCTATATCAAAATTCATAATAGATACATTATATTCTACCCAATTACAATTCAAATTGCCCGCCCATTCTACAAGAGTTTCATCTAAATCTAAATTTTCAATTTTACAATTAACAAAATGATTTTTAAATTGCTTTAAATCTAAAAATAAATATTCAAAATCTTCTAATTCACATTTCCAATCAAATTCTTCTGCATAACCATTATTTATTAATAAATCTATGAATGCAATATAAATTAAAATATCTCTACTTTCTTTCTCAATATCAATACATCTATTATCAAAATCATAAATATTATCCCTAATATAATTATCTGTATTAAATATTATTTCTTTTACTTTTTCTAAAATGTTGTTATCACAAAATGTAACTATTTTAGCTAGTTCTATATAATATTCCAACAATTCATTATCATCAATATTTTTACGTTTTTTGCAAAATATTTTGTTTAAAAATTTCATAATAATTTTCCTTTTCTAAACACTAAAACCTATAACTTTCACTTTATTTACATAATCAAGATTTTCTATTTTTGCTTTTAAAATTTCAATAGTAGTAAATTTTAAATCAATATTTACAGAAAATATAATTGTTGCAATATTATTTATTGGCACTGTTTGATGAATAGTTATAATACTGCACTTTTCTTCATTAACTACTGATAGTATTTTACCTAATATTCCTGGGATATCATCTACATTTATTGACATAGTTAATACAGATTCTTTTTTAAAATCTTGAATAGGAAATATAGTATCTTTATATTTATAAAATGCACTACGGCTCAAATCAAATTGCTTTGATGCTTCTAATATGGATAATTTTTGATTTTCCTCTAATGCTTTTTTTATTTTTAAAGTTTTTTGCACCGCTTCTGGCAATACATCTTCTCTAATAATATAGTAGTTTTTGTTTTCCTCCATAATTAATTACTCCACAAATTCAAATTCACCTTTTAATATTTTTACAGTATCTCCATTTGAGCAACCTCTTGCACGCAGGGCATCATCAACTCCCATAGAACGCATTTGTTGAGCAAATCTTCTTACAGAAGCATCACGATTAAAGTCTGTCATTAAAAATGCACGTTCAATTCCTGCTCCACTAACAACATAAGCTCCAGTATCATCTCTAGTAATAGTAAATGTTTC
>CAMBPW010000080.1 GCA_945869755.1 uncultured Gemella sp. | reverse complement strand
AGTGCTGCTATAAACTTCGGTATAGATGTAGTAAATTCTACTAAAGATAGTTGGATGGTAGGTTATACAACAGAACATACAGTTGCTGTGTGGCAAGGTGCAGACAATTTGGATTCTGCTGAAAAAGCATTAAATTATGCACAAGCACAAACTACACAGCAAATATTTGCAAATGTTATGTTGTCAGCACATAACGGTAAAATTCCGGAAAAATTTTCAATTCCTAATACAGTTAAATTAGCTGGACTTGCATATTACGCTACTGATAGAAATACTGAAACTGATAATATGTATGTAGGAACAGCACTAGACGCTATTTATCAAGCAAGAGTATCAGAAAAAAATAGAGAAAATAGAAAAAATGCTACAATATTAGAAAATTTAGCAACATTACAAAAAAATAATAATACAAACAATAATAATTCTGCAACGACAAATACAAATAATACTACAAATCGAACAACGTAAATAAAATGGGGTGAAGAAAAAATTTTTCTTCACTTCATTTTTATAATAAAAAACAAATATTAAAAAATATATTAATAAATTTTTTAGTAATATAAAATTCCCATTGAAAACATTTTCTAAATGTTATATAATAAACTAAGATAAAGAACTAGGAGTTAGTTATGAAAAAAGGAGTAAATACGAATTTGTTGCATGGTTATCCTGTTATTGATAACTATACAGGAGCAGCATCAATTCCAAAATATCAAACATCCACATTCGATCAAAAAGAAATTTATTTTGATAGTAAAAAATATTGTTATAGCAGATTTTGTAATCCTACGATTGATGCATTACAAAAAGCAATTGCAAAATTAGAAAATTCAGAATATGCTTTTGCGTTTTCATCTGGAATGGCAGCTATAACGACAGCATTATTATTGTTTGAGGCAGGGGATCATATTATATTTCCTAAAGAAGTTTATGGTGGAACATATCAACTATCTACTGTGATTTTACCGAAATATAAAATAGAAAGTTCATTTATAGATTGTAGTTGTTTAAATAACATAGAAAAACATATAAAAGAAAATACTAAAGCAATTTATATAGAAACGCCGTCAAATCCATTATTAAAAATTTCGGATATTATTGGAATAGTTGAATTAGCAAAAAAATACAATTTATTAACAATAATTGATAATACATTTATGACACCAATTTATCAAAAACCTTTAGAATTAGGTTGTGATATAGTTGTAGAAAGTATGACTAAATTTATTAATGGACATAGTGATGTAGTTGCAGGTCTTTTAGCGACAAATAACGAAAAAATTGCAAAAGAAGTAGCCCTACTTCAAAAGAACTTTGGAGCAATAATGGGTGTAGAAGATGCATGGTTAATACTAAGAGGAATAAAAACGTTAGGTATTAGAATGGAAAAATCAGTTTCTAACGCAATAGAAATTGCAAAATTTTTAGAAACGAAAGAAAAAATAAAAAAAGTATATTATCCAGAATTAGAAAGTTGTAAATATTATAGCGTTCATTCAAAACAAGCAACATCTGGTGGAGCAGTTTTATCATTTGAATTTTATAATGAAGAAGATAGAAAATTATTTTTAGAAAGAATAGAAATACCTATATATGCAGTAAGTTTGGGAGGAGTAGAATCTATAATATCACATCCAGCTACTATGTCTCACGCATGTATGAGTAAAGAAGAAAGAGAAGAACAAGGAATAAGTGATAATTTATTAAGATTGTCATGTGGAATAGAAGATTTAGAAGATTTAATTAACGATTTAGAAAATTCATTAAAATAAAATAAATTTAAAGGAGTAAAAAGATGATAATTAAAATTAATACGGAGAAAGCACCAAAAGCAGTAGGACCTTATGTTCAAGCTAACAAAGTAGGAAATTTAATATTTTGTTCAGGACAATTAGGATTAATTCCAGAAACTGGAAAAATGGTAGAAGGTGGAGTTTTAGAAGAAACAAAACAGATATTTAAAAATATAAAAGCTGTTTTAGAAGAAGCAGGAAGCTCTATGAATCATATAGTAAAAGCTACTGTTTTATTAAAAGACATAAATGATTTTGCAGAAGTAAATAAAATTTATGCAGAGCATTTTGCAGAAGTTTTACCTGCACGTTCAACTTATCAAGTTGCAGTTTTACCTGCGGGTGCAAATATAGAAATAGAAGTTATTGCAGTAGAAAAATAAAATTTATTAAAAAATAATTAGTGTGAAAAAAACATACTAATTATTTTTTATTTATTGAGAAAGCAGTTAAAAGTTTCATAATTTTAATTGATATTTTATTTTTTATAATCTTTTTTTAATTTTTTATTTTTATAAAAGGTTATTTTATCAAGGTTTTATAGCATATTTTAAAAAAAATTAAAATTTTTTAAAAAAAGTATTGACATTTTATTTTTTGCGTGATAACATATTAACCAAGTTAGATATTTACCGATATTCAAATAAGTAATTTATCCGAACATTTAACAGAGAGTGTATGTAGCTGAAATTACACAATGAAGAAGATTTATGAAAATGGTTTGAATGGTATAAAAAAGTGAGTTTAAAATCCGAACTTTTTTCGTTTTGTGTTACGTTATAAACACGCACTATGCATAGTGAAAATTCTAGATAAAATCTATAAGTAGTGGCAAAGTCGTAGCAATACGAAAAGTAAGGTGGTACCGTGAAAATAATTTCGCCCTTATTCTCTTAGGAGAGTAAGGGTATTTTTTATTGTCTATCAAAAATATCTACTAACAAGTAAAAATTAAAATTGAAAGGAATTATTTAAAATGAAAAAAATATTAGCTTTATTATCAGCATTAGTAGTAGCATTTACATTAATCGGATGTTCTTCATCAAGTAGTACATCGTCAACAACAGAAGAAAAAACAGGAATTAACGTAGAAAAATTAGATCCTAGCAAACCAGTTACAGTTAAAATTGGAGCGACAAACGTACCGCACGCAGAACTTTTAGAATATGTTGCACCTAAATTAGAAAAAGAAGGTATTAAATTAGATATCGTAACATACCAAGATTACTATTTACCGAACAAAAACTTGGCAGATAAAGAAATAGATTTAAACTACTTCCAACACGTACCGTTCTTAAAAAATGAAATTAAAGAAAAAGGATACAAAATTGAAGATGCTGGAGCAGTACATATTGAGCCAATCGGATTATATTCAAAAACAGTTACTAAACTTGAAGATTTAAAAGATGGAGCTTTAGTTTTAGTAAGTAACAATAAGTCTGAGTGGGGGCGTGTATTAAGTATTTTACAAAAAGCAGGATTAGTAAAAATTAAAGAAGGTGTAGATGTAATAACTGCTACATTTGATGATGTTGTAGAAAATCCTAAAAACTTAAAATTCAAATATGATAACGACCCAGCAATTATGGTGCAATACTATAATAACGGAGAAGGTGATTTAGTTTCTATCAACTCTAACTTTGCAGTTGATGCAGGAATTAGCCCAACTAAAGATTCAGTAGTAGTGGAAAGTCCAGACAACAACCCATATGCAAATATTATCGTTGTTCGTGAAGGAGATAAAGATAAAGTAGTTACTAAGAAAATAGTTGCTGCTTTACAATCAGAAGACGTTAAAAAATACATTGAAAGTAAATATAACGGAGCAGTAATACCTGCATAATTTTTATACAAATTGAAATTTTATAATTGGAAAAATTATGAAGAATAAAAATTTATTAAATAATGAAAGTTTTAAATTAAAAGAGTTTATAAATAAAAAAATTATGAAGTAAAAAGGAAATTTATAAGTAGAAATAATTTAATAAATTTAAAAAAGTTTATGCAGTAGAAAAGACAATATAAAAGTTAGAAGTTTTAAATAAAATTATATACTCCTAGAAAAAAAACAACGCAATTAAATTTGCGTTGTTTTTTATTAGATATTATATTCTTTTTCTAATTTTTTTCGTTCTTTATTTCCTTTTATCCAAGTAATAACAAGTATTATTGTAAATAATATAATAGATACAGTTACAATTGTATTTAATGTAGTCACAAAATTATAGTTATAATCAGGATATTTAATAATGCTATTAAAAAAAGTATATAATATTATAGTAGAAATCATCATGCATCTAATTATTGAATCAATTTTCAGATGTTTTTTTAATTTATCTGATATGTATGGAATAACTTTTAAGTTATATTTATATGTGTTAAATTCTAAAATAACAAACAACGGCAAGTCTATTATAATTATATAACGTAAATTTTCATATATCATAGAAGTAATTCCTATAGCAAAAAACAATAAAAATATTGTAATATTTTTTCTTGTAACAGGTAGTTGTTCTCTCATATTAAAAATCCCCTTTTCTTTTATTCTATAATAAAAAAAAATTGTTGTCAAATTATATCATAAAAAACCTTAAAAGTTAGTAGTTTAATACAACTTTTAAGGTTTTTAAAATATTAATTATTATATAATTGTATTTAATTTATAAGAATACTTTTGAATGGTATTGAA
>CAMBPW010000079.1 GCA_945869755.1 uncultured Gemella sp. | reverse complement strand
TCTATTTGAAATAATAATTTAAATACTATTTCTCTCAATTCATGTCTAGTTTTCATATAATTCTCCATTTTTTAGTAATCTATACCTACTATATTTACATTTATTGTTTTAACATTTAATTCTGTCATATTATAAATAGATGAACGAACATTTTTTTGAATTTCTCTTGCTATTATTGGTAATTGTTGTGATGACTTAATTGTACAAGTTATATCAACATTTACATCTTTCTCATCAAATGATAATCTTACCCCTTTTATATATTCTTTTTTTCCTATTTTTTCTAATGCATTAGTTGTAAAGTTACCTATCATTTTTGATACACCTTCTACTTCTTTTGTTGCAATACTTACAATAACAGCTAATGCTTGTGGTCTTATTTCTACATTTCCTAAATTTTGCTTACTCATATATATCCTCCATTTAATTTTAACAAATTAAAATTTATTTAATAATTATACACTAAAAGGGTTAAGTTCGCAAATTACTAAAAATAAAAAAATTCTAATGAAATAAAATTTCATTAGAAATAATTTTTATTTAGTAAATTCTACATATTTGTATGCACTTTGTGCTGAAATAGCACCATCACTAGCAGCTGTAACTACTTGACGTATTTCTTTTTGTCTGACATCTCCAGCAACAAAAATTCCTTGAATTTTTGTTTCTAAATGTTCATTTGAAATAACATAACCATACTCATCTAAAATACCAAGTTTCTTAAATATTGCTGTTTGTGGATTCATTCCTATATATATAAATACTCCGTCTGTTTCTATTTTTGAAACTTCTTTAGTCTTTACATTTTGTATTTCTATTCCAGATACTTTTCTTTCTCCAAATATAGAAATTGGAATACTATCCCAAATAAATTCTATATTTGATTTTTCAAAAGCTCTTTCTTGTAATATTTTTTGTGCTCTAAGTTCATCTCTTCTGTGAATTATAGTAACTTTATTAACTATATTCGATAAATATAATGCTTCTTCAACAGCAGAATCACCGCCACCTATAACAACAACATTTTTATTTCTATAAAAAGCTCCATCACAAACTGCACAATAACTAACTCCTTTACTAGAAAATTCTGTTTCTCCTGGAATTCCTAAAAGTCTTGCTTCTGTTCCTGTTGCAATAATTACTGATTTAGCCTTATATTTATTTGTAGAAGTTTCTAAAATTTTAATATTATCTTCAAAGCTTATATTAGTGATTTCTCCAAAAGAAAATTCTGTTCCAAATTTTTTAGAATGTTCAAACATTTTCTCTGCAAGATCTGGTCCAGACACTTCTTCATATCCAGTATAATTTTCTATTTCTCCAGTTGATAACATTTGACCACCTGGAAATTTTTTTTCTAGCATTAATACAGAAAGATTTGCTCTTGAGCCATAAATAGCCGCTGTCATACCCGCTGGTCCAGCTCCAATTATTATTAAATCATATACTTTTTCCATTTTTTCTCCATTCTATTAACTATTTATGTAGTAAATTTTATTATTTTTATTAATAAATCTATTGTAAATAATATAAATTATTCCTATTATAGCGATTATTATTGACAATAATTGAGAAACTCTAAAAGCTCCTATATATAAAGAATCTGTTCTCATTCCTTCAATTATAAATCTTTCTAAACCATATAATATAAAATAACTAGAAACTATTTCTCCGATATATAAATATTTTCTAATCAAAATTAAAATAATAAAGGCTATTAAACACCATATACTTTCATATAAAAATGTAGGATGTCTATACTCTCCCGCAATATACATATTTTTTATAATAAATTCCGGTATATAAAATTTTTCTAAAACTTCTCTACTAATTATTTCTCCATAAGCTTCTTTATTAAAGAAATTTCCCCAGCGCCCTAAAGTTTGACCTAATAAAAGACTAGGTGCAATTATATCTAATAATTTTATCAAACTAATATTTCTTTTTTTAGAAAATATGATTGTAACTATTAAAGCACCTATCAATCCACCATATATTGCAATTCCTCCATCCCAGATTGCAATAATCTCATTTTTATTTTTAGAATAATAATCCCATCTAAAAATAACATAGTATATTCTAGCAGAAATAATCGATACAGGAATAGAAATTAATAATAAATCTAACATTGTGTCTTTAGGAATATTTAACTTTCTTGCTTCTATTTCAGCAATATAATAACAAATAAATATTGTTAAAGAAATAATAACACCATACCAATAAACGGGGCGTGAAAACAAATAAAAAGCTACAGGATCTATATAATTATATATCATTACTTATCTCCTTTATTTACTATTTGTTCAAATAATTTTTGTTCAAACTCTTCAGCAGTATTTATTCCCATTCTATTTAGTCTAAAGTTCATTGCTGCAGATTCTATTATTATTGCTACGTTTCTTCCTGGTCTTACTGGAATAGTCTTTTTCTCTATTTTAGAATTATGTATTAACATATATTCTTTACTTAGCCCTAATCTGTCATAATCTTTCGATTTATCCCAAGTTTCTAAATGGATATTCAAATTAACAGTTTTGGCCTCTCTTACTGCTCCTGTTCCAAAAAGAGTCATTACATTGATAATACCTAATCCTCTTATTTCTAACAAATTTTTTATTATTTCTGAACCACAATGTCCTAATAAATGTCCATTATCCAATTCTTTAATATCTACTCTATCATCAGCAACTAATCTGTGTCCTCTTTTTATTAATTCAAGAGCAATTTCACTTTTTCCTATTCCACTTTCTCCTGTTATTACAACTCCTATTCCATAAACTTCTAAAAATACTCCATGTATAGATATTTCTGGAGCAAATTCATGCTGAAGAATGTTAGTTATTTTTGCAATAAGTCTAGTTGTACTATTTTTACTTTGTAAAATAGGTGTATCGTATTTGTTTGCTGCTTCAATCAATTCTTCTGGAACTTCTAATTCTCTTGAAATTATTATACAAGGTGTTTTCCTTGTACATAACATATTCATTCTTGAATATTTTTCTTTATCACTTAAAAAACTAAAAAATGATAGTTCTCTAGTTCCTAAAATTTGTATTCTAGTTGGAGTGTAATATGCAAAATATCCTGCTAATTCTAGTGCTGGTCTTGATATATCTGATTCACTTATCACTCTATCTAAACCTTTATCTCCAGCTATTACATTTAATCCAAGTTTATCAACTAAATATTTCGTTGTTACTTTCGACATAATTCTCCTATTTTAATCTCTTTATTATTATTGTTCTATCATTTTTATTTATAATAAATCTAAATATGGATATGAATATTCCTAATCCAAATGCAGACCAAAATGAATTTATATGAAATTCTGGTGTTAAAATATTTGATACCAACAATATTATAACTGCATTTATTACAACTATAAATAATCCAAATGTAAATATAATTGGAATAATTCCTATTAACATTAATACTGGTCTTATAAATTTATAAAATAATGTTATTAATATTGCTCCATATAAACCATACATTACATTTTTTAAATATAAACTATTTGAAAAAAAGCCAGCAAAAGCTAAAATTATTAAAAAGTTAATTAGAATGTTTTTTAAAAGTATTATTATAAAATTTTGTTTTAATTTATCCATAATGTTTATTTATTGAATTCATCAGTTATTGGAGGAATAACTTGTTTTTTTCTTGATACTACTCCTTCTAAAGTAACTAAATTATCATTAAGTTGCTTATTAAATGCTTGTGCAACCCTATCTTTCTCGCTTCCTAAAATTAATACTTCTGAATCAGAAGTTAAAATATTAGTTATTACAAATACAAATGCTGATAAAGAATTTTTTTCTATTTCTTCATTTATAATTTTTTCTAATTCTATTTTTCTTTCTATAACTTCTTTAGCATCAACTGTATTTATTTGAGCTACTACAATTTTCTTATTATTTACTATAAATTCCTTAGCATCCATATCAATCAATTCTTTAACTGTTTTTGATTTAGTAGAGGCTCCAGCTTTTAACATATTCAAACCATATTCTTCTAAATTAACTCCAGCTATAACTGCTAAATCTTCTGCTGTTATTTTATCTCTTAATGTACATGTTGGTGATTTAAAAAGTAATGTATCTGAAATTATTGCTGAAAGCATTAATCCTGCTATTTGTTTATTTATAGTAATTTCTTGCTCATCATATATTTTTTTTAGAATAGTTGCTGTACACCCTAATGGCTCGGCTCTATAGTACAAAGGAGCAGATGTTTCAAAATTTGCTATTCTGTGATGATCAATAACTTCTTTAACTGTAGCGTACTCTATTCCATTTGCAGATTGTTGCATTTCATTATGATCTACTAAAATTACTTCTTGTTCTTTTTCTAAATTTTCTATTAATCGTGGAATATCAGCAGAAAAATATTCTAAAGCATATTTAGTTTCATCATTAAGTTCTCCTAATCTTACTGCTTCTGTATCCATTCCTTGTAATCTTTTTAAATAGTTATATACTATCGCTGAACAAATAGTATCTGTATCTGGATTTTTGTGACCAAAAATTAA
>CAMBPW010000078.1 GCA_945869755.1 uncultured Gemella sp. | reverse complement strand
GTAATAAATTCATAACATATAAACTATCTTTAGAATCTATCGCTACCATAATTTCTCCTCAATATAAATTTATCATCATAATATAATAACATATATACAATAAAAAATACAGTAAACAAGTAGCTAGAAATGTTTAATATAAATTTTAATTTTTTTAATTAATGAACATATAAGTAAAAAATGCCTAAGTAGCGACAAAACTACTTAGACATTGAATATTTAACAACAGCTTCATTGTTAGAATATAATGCTAAAAATATTTATTAAAATTAACATCATCTTAAATTGTATTTTCATCAATAGTATTAACTATTAACAAAATTTTTCCATCTTAACTATTTCAAAAAGATTTATTTCAACTTTTAATTTATTTTTCGGAAATATCTATTTTATACTAAATACTATATATTTCACAATAAATTTCTTATTTAATTATGTATGTTTTTTATAATCACATATAATTAAACAACATATAAGTCAATTATTGCTTTAAATTTTAATATTTTCCCTCCCTCATAACATACTTTTCTACAGGGTATTGAGTTTCGTCTAGTGTTGTTTCTTTATTTAATAACATCATAGCTAAGTTGTAACCTATTATACATCCTGTAGTCAATCCCGATGAGCCTAAACCACTAGCTACAAAAATATTTTTTTCATCTTGTATTTTTCCATAAAATGGCGAAAAATCTGACGTGTACGCTCTAATACCTACTCTTTCGTTTATTATTTCCGCTTCTTTCAGGTCTGGCAAGAATTTCTCTGCTTCTTTACCAAAATCATCAAGTTGTTTTTTATCGACAGCTAAATCATATCCCATTTCATTTTCGTGCGTTGCACCAACACTAACGACACCATTTTCAAACGGAACAATGTCTAATTCTCCTTCTGGCATAATTACAGGATATTGCCCACTATTTACATCTTTAATTTTATAATCACGTAACTGACCTTTTTGAGGTCTAACGTCTACTTTGTAACCTAACGGTTTTAAAATTTCTGGCAACCAAGCTCCAACAGTTAAAATTACTTTATCAAATTTTTGTCCGTCAACAATATAAAAATCATTTTCTTTTTCTAAATTAACTTTTTTACGTACAACTTTCACTTTACTAGCGTTTATTAAAGTAGTTACGAGTCTTTCTCCTTCAAGTCGTCCACCACCACTAGCAAATAGTACACGTCCGTTATTATTAAATGAATTTATTTTTTCTTTCGCTTCTTCTAAAGATAAAATTTTTAATTCGCCAATCATTTTTGATAATTGTTTACGTTCATTCGCAATATTAAATAATTCCTCTAATTTACTATCATCTTTTTTTAATAAATAAACTCCTGTTTGTTTATAAAAATTAGTATTATGTCCATCTCTTTTTAAATCATCTACTAATTTTAAATAAAAATCTACCCCGAGCCTTGCCATTTTATACCACGCTTTATTTCTTCTTTTTGAAAACCACGGACTTATAATTCCAGCAGAAGCTTTGGTCGCTTGCCCTACTCCATAATCAAATAATGTAATGTCTAAATTTTCTTTTGATAAATAATAAGCACAAGTAGAGCCTACTATTCCACCACCAATTATTGCAATTTTCATATTGTATCTCCTAATAAATTTTAAATTATACTAACTACTCCTACTAATAACGCAACTAAACCTATTATTGTTCTCGGTGTAAATTTTTCTTTTAAAAATATCGCAGAAAATAACATTGCTACCAAAATTGATAATTTATCAATTACTATTACGGTACTAACATTCCCAATTTGCAACGCTTTATAAAAGGATAACCACGAAAGTCCCGTTGTTATTCCACTTAACAGTACAAATACTACGCTATTTTTTGGAATTTTACTAAAATATTTATAATCTTTCTTTGCAACAACGATAAACCAGGAAAATATTAACACTATAAAAACTCTAATTGTAGTTCCTAAAGTTGAATCAACATCCTCTATCCCAACTTTACCAAAAATTGCAGACAAAGATGCAAATATTGCAGATAGAAAAGCATAAAATAACCCTAACTTAGAATTTCGTATTTTATTATCTTTTCTATTTATCATAAGTAAAATCCCAAAAAATATTAATAACATCGCAACAAATTTTTTTAAAGAAAAATTTTCAAAAAGAAATAACCAAGAAAATATTATAGTCATAACTACACTACTACTATCTATAGGAGCAATTTTATTAACATCTCCTATAGACAATGCTTTAAAATATAAAATCCAAGATAACCCTGTACTTAGCCCAGATAACACTAAAAATAACCACGTTTTATTGCTAATTGTAAATATTTCTACATAAGAATTGTTTAAAAATATTATTAAACTAGAAAAAATTATGACTATTGAACATCTCAGAGCTGTTACTAAATTTGAATTAATATTTTTTAGCCCTATTTTTGCTAATATAGTAGTAAGCCCTGCAAAAAATGCAGATAAACTCGCATAAAAAATTTCCATAATATCCCTTTATTCTATTATTAAATCTTTATTTCTAAAATAGTTTTTTCCATCGTTATCTCTAATTAAATAATTATTATCTACTAAATAACGACGAATATAAGCAAAATCGTCATAAATTTCTTTTATTATTTCGTTTACTTCTTTTTCGTTATAAATTTTATCTATTTCAAAATAAGTAATAATATAATTCATTATTGCTGTACGATATTTTTCTTTTTTTGGTATTTGCATTAACTTTTCGTGTTTAAAAAATTTCTCTTTGAAATCTTGACACATTAATTTTTCATCTCCTCTGTCAACTTATAAAGTTCATCTACTAAATAACCAACATAACTAATCGCTTCTTGTAATGGTTGTTCTGTACTTACATCACAACCACCTTCACGAGCTAAGTCTAGTGCTGACATACTA
This sequence comes from uncultured Gemella sp., assembly GCA_945869755.1. GTDB lineage: Bacteria > Bacillota > Bacilli > Staphylococcales > Gemellaceae > Gemelliphila. The sequence continues at coordinate 1,672 of CAMBPW010000078.1, read as the reverse complement.
CTTCCTTTTGTTAATGTATTTAGCCATTTTTCTACTGCCGAATTATCATTTTCGATTTTGTTCGCAATAGCCGTTCCAATAGTTAACCCAGCAGAATAAGTGTAAGGATATAAGCCCATATAATAATGTGGTTGACGCATCCATGTTAATTCTGCACCTTCATTAACTACTAAACTATCACCAAAAAATTGTTCCATTACTTCACGTTTAATAGTCGATAAAATTTCTGCATTTAAAATTTCATTATTGTCTAGTTTTTTATAAACTCTATCTTGAAATACTGCTTCTAAATAATGAGTTACCATATTGTGGAAATATGTTCTACTAATCATATTACTAATTACCCAGCGTTTAAATCTCGCATCTGTGCTATTTTTTAATAAATAATTAGATACTATAACTTCATTACAAGTTGACGGAGCTTCTACAAAGTAAAGTGGACAATCATAATTAGACCACGCCTGCTTTTCTCCAGCTTTCATAAAATGATATGCATGCCCTAACTCATGAGCTAAAACGAACACTTCATTCATTTTACCAGTCCAAGAAAGCAAGATATAACTTGCAACTTTCGGAACAGTAGCACAAAATCCTCCCGTTGATTTACCTTTATTTTGTGGAAAATCTGTCCAACGTTTGTCATAACTTTCATCAACAAGAGCTAAATAATCTTCTCCCAACACAGAAAGTGCTTTTTTTAGATACTCTCTCGATTCTTCTATTGTCATATCTACTTCATAATCAGGATCAAGATTAATCTTACAATCTGCAAAAGTCATATCTGTAATATTATGCTCTGTAGCTAACAACTTAATATATTTACGAATGTGTGGTGCTAAATCACGCATTAAAACAGTTATTTGGCGGTCGTATAACTCTCTATCACCATCTTGTTTTGCTAATAAATAATCAATTACACTATCATAACCACGCATTGTCGCTAGCATTTTTTCTTTTTTAATGTGCAAAATATATTCATTTGCTGTCGTATTTTTGTATGCATTTAATGTTTTGTAAAAACTTTTAGCAGCTTCACGGCGAACAGTCGTATCATTATCCATTTCATGCAGATTTTCATATAAGACATAGCTATTTTCATAAGTTTTGCCATTTGCTTCAAAACTATCAAAAGTCATATCTTCAAATTTCGTAACTTCGTACAAATCATAAAAATCAGGTAAACTATCTAAACTAGCCAATGCTTTTTCTACATCTTTACTTAGTACATATTTTTTATTTTCGATTACTCTATTAATAAAATACTCTAAATCTGGACGTTTTTCTTTAACAAAATTTTCTAAAAGTTCATTGTCTAGTGTAGCTAACTCACTCAAGAAGAAACTAGAATTAGATGCAAAAATACCACTCAAATTACGGTAAATATTTTCATTTTCGATAACTTCATCATTAAATCTATCTACTGATGTTGGTAAAAAAGCATAATGTTCTAATTTATAATTTTCTTCACATAATAATTCATATTCTTTTGTAGCCAAATCTAATAAGTTTATATCGGCTAAATTACCTTCATATTTCTCCTTAAAAGATTGAACATCTTTTTCTAATTTTTTTATAGCTTTACGATATTCTTCTATACTTTTATATATTAAACTAATGTCCCATGTATATTTTTCATCTACATCTTTTCTATCTACTAATTTTATTTCACTCA
>CAMBPW010000077.1 GCA_945869755.1 uncultured Gemella sp. | reverse complement strand
TTCCGTAAAAGACGGCATACCACTACCAAAAAGTTTAATAAATATTTATAAAGAACTAGAAGATGATTTAAACATAAAACCTGCAAAATCAGGAAATTTAGAATCGTGGCATAAGCAAGGCGTATTTTTACTAAACGCTGTATTAACAGTAGAAAAAAATAAACCTGCAAGTCATAGAGATATTGGTTGGGAAGATTTTACCGACTATGTAATTGAAGAAATATCAAAAAAATGTGAAAATGTAGTTTTTATTTTGTGGGGAAGTTTTGCTCGTAGCAAGGCAAAATTAATTGATAAAAATAAACATTTAATATTAGAGTCTGCTCATCCTAGTCCGTTATCTGCATATCGTGGATTTTTTGGGAGCAAGCCATTTTCACGTACAAATAAATATTTAATATCTGTCGGAAAAAAAGAAATTAATTTTAAAGTTTAAAGTTTATTTAAGGATAGGCATATATAATTATAATTAATAAAGCACAGTTAATTTAATTTTTTTTCATAAGTTTTTATCCCCTATCGTAAAGTACGGTAGGGGACTCTCCTTTATGTTAAAAAATTATTATAACTAAAATTATATGTACAACTTTGAAATGTAAAAATAAAGGGAGATACTAAAAATTGTGATTTTAAAAATCTATTTTTGAGTATCTCCTAAATTTTATTATATTTCTAAAATATTTATAAATTAAATTTTGTAATAAATAATTCGTCTAAGTAGTTTTATATCTACTTAGACGTTTTTTGTTTTATTTTTATTGCAGTTTAGTCATTATCATAATCATCATCTACGTCGTTGTCGTAATCTACTTCTCTTTCAATTACAGCACCTGTGTTAGCATTAACTTCATAACTATGCTCTACATTTCCTTCTTTATATTCCACTTCATAAGTAGGAACTCCGTTTTCGTTATCGTATTCTACTGTTGCTCCAGCTGGAACGTTTGGCAGTGAATTATTATTTGAATTTTGTTGTGGTGTTGATGTTTGTGCTGTGTAAGTTTTATTATCTACTTCTTTAGAAATAATTTGTCCTGTAGTAGCGTCTATTTTGTAGTCATATTTTTGGTTTCCATTATAAAATTCTACTTCATAAACTTGTTTTCCATTTTCAGTTTCAACTTTTACATTAGCATTATTAGCATTTACACCTGCATCGTTTAATGCTATTTCTTTAGCATTATTTTCGTTTGTATTTGTAGTAATGTTGTTATTTTGTGGTGTGTAATTATCAATATCGTAATCTTTCTTGATAATTTCTCCTGTTTTTGCATCAATAACATATTCTAATTCTACGTTATTGTTATAAAATTCTATTTTATACACTTCTCTATTATTATCAAATTCTTTTTTGTTAGTTAAAAATGTTACTTCGTTTTCTTTTAATCCTGCATCTTTCAGTGCTAATTCTTTAGCTGATTGTTCATTTATTGTTGCTTGGGCTGACGAATTAGAAAACATCATTATAGAGCCTGCTAGTACGACAACTGACACCAGTGCTACTGTAATTATAGCTGATATTTTTTTAAAATTATTTTTTATGTTCATTATATTCATTAATCTCCTCTTTAAACTTATTTTATTTGAATAAAAGCACGTTGTAAAAGCTACTTCACGCAACCCTTTCTTTTCTATCATACTTATTATCGTTTCTCCGTAAAACTTTCTATAAAGTTTATTTTTGTTGTTTAGAACTACAGTATCACAATAAATTTCGCTCGTTTCCTGTATTTCTCTATAACAAATTTTTATTAACGGATTAAACCAGTGCATACTTATTGCTAAAACTCCAATAAGGTTTGCGTATAAATCTTTGTGCTTATAATGTGTAAGTTCGTGTTCTAAAATTAATTCTAATTCTTCGCTATTAATATCTAAACTAGGTAATACTACAATAGGATTTAAAACTCCTGTTAGCATTGGACTATGAACAAGTGGACTGTATATTAATTTTATAGTATTTTTTAAATTAAGTTTCAATTTTATATTTTTATATAGAGCTAAAATGTTTTCTTCTGTTACTTCTCTACCCCAACGAGATAAAGACTTTTTAAACATAAAATATTTATAAAAATACTTTATAAGTACGACAGCAAAACCTACTAGCCATATATAGAATAAAGTTTTATATAAAATGTCATTATTAAAAAAATTTGTTAATTTTTCAAATAAACTTATTTCTACAACATTAGTAGTTTGTTCTAAATTATTGTTACTAACAACGTTATTTTGATTAATATTGCTAGTATTTTCATTTGTGCTAATTGTTTGTAAAGATGATGTTATTTGTTCAGATTGGACTTCTGTATTTTTGTTTAAGTTTACTACACTTAAATCTATAAAAGATCTAAATGGTAAAACTAAGCTAATAGCTACTACAACCCAAATAATATACATACTTTTTGCAGAAATTATTAATTTAAAGCTACGCAATAAAAAATAAAGTAAAATTATTACTAATCCTGTAATTATAGAATTTGAAAAAAGTGTTAATAAAAATTTTTCGTACATATTACTTTCCTTCGTTAATTATATTTTTAAGTTCTTCTAAATCTTGTTTAGATAAAGAACTAGAAGAAAAAAGAGTTTTGAAAAATCCACCTATAGATTGACCTGCATATCTATGTAAAAAATCTTCAGTTTCTATAGCTAAATATTCATCTTCTGACATTAACATAGTATATACTCTCTCTTTTCCTATTTTTTCACTACTCAAAAATCCTTTTTCTACCAATCTTGCTAGAACTGTAAGTAATGTTTGTGGTTTCCACTCTCTATCTGCTGGTAGATTTTCCATAATTTGCGAAGAATTTATCGGATTAGGCTTATGCCAAATAACTTGCATAACTGCAAATTCTGTGTCTGGTAATCTTTTTTTATTAATATTCACAATACACCTCTATTATCTAATTGTTTATATTCTATATTGTTTTAATATAAAAAGCAAAGAATCTAACTTATTTTCTACACTTGTAGAAATCAACTTAAAAATATTATTCTACATTTGTAGAACAAAAATTAAAAATTATATTCTACACTTGTAGAATTAGCTAGAAAAAAAATTTAGAACACTCGTCAAATAACTGACACCTATATTCTACACTTGTAGAAAATAAAAGTCAAGTACTTTTTTAAAAATTTTTTAAAAAAATACTCAAAATATAAAAATTCACAATTTAATAATATAAAAAATATAGCCTGCTATTACTATTTACATCGAGTTTTGTAAACATTACTTCAAAATATTCTTTTGTATGAATTTGTTTAAAAATTATCTCTCTTATCTCGTAAAACTTTAAATTCCTTCACATTTTTAGCCAATAGAAACGGATTTATTTTCTTTTCTAAAGAAACGACAGACGGCAAACTTGGAATATTATTTTCTAATTTTTTCGTTACTTCCAAAATAGCTTCATCAACTAAATAATTTTCTGGAAAAACAGTTTTCGCAAAACGTAAATTTGTTAAACTATATTCATGCCCTGCATATATTAATACATCATCATTCAAACTTTTAAACTTTTGTAAAGTACGAAATTGTTCTTCATAATCTCCTGTAAATACTCTGCCACAACCCGCCATAAATAGCGAATCTCCACAAAATAAATATTTATTATCGAGTAAATAACTAATATGCTCTGCTGTATGTCCTGCTGATTTTATAACTTTAACACTTTTATCAAAAATATTAAAAATATCATCTTCTTGAACAACAACATTTACAATTTCCGCTACCTCTTTTGAACCAAAAACTTTTAAATTATTGTTTCGATATTTTTTTAATAACTCATCTATCCCGCCTGTATGGTCGGCATGATTGTGAGTAATTAAAACTCCACATAAATTCAAATTATTTTTTTCAATGTAGTCAATAATTGGAGTAGCTTCCCCAACATCAACAACATAAACATCATTATTATTTATAATTGCCCAAACATAATTATCTTTTAGCACTTTAATACTTTCTATTTTCATAAAAATACCTCCTCTTAGCGTATATATTTATTATACTTTAAAATAGCGTTATTCAAAAAATTATAATTAAAAAATTGATTAATATTAGAAAAAATGTGAAGTTCATATTTGTAATCACAAAGAATTATAACATAATTCACAGTCTGATTTATGAAACTTCACATTTTTATTATTTAATATTTTTCAATTTTCTTTTTAACAATATATTATACTATTTATTCAAAATAGATGCACAACGTGGGCAAAGTCCATCTTCATTAACTTCGTCTACGATGTTCCAACATCTTTCACATTTCGCACCTTGTGCATAAGAAACAGAAATAGTTGAAAGGTCATAATCTTTTCCACTATTTTCTTTTACAACAACTTTACTAACGATAAATAGTTGGTGTAAATTGTCTACAGAATTTAATAGGTTTACTATTTCTTCATCTTTACTATAAATTTCTACATACGCTTCAAGTGATTTACCAATTACTTTTTCGTTACGACTTTCTTCTAACGCTTTTAAGACATCATCACGAACTTCAAGTAGTTTATCCCATTTTTCTTCTAATTGTTTATCAGAAATTAAACTAACTGCTGGGAAATCTGTTAAATGAACTGACTCTTCATTGTCATACGGCATATT
>CAMBPW010000076.1 GCA_945869755.1 uncultured Gemella sp. | reverse complement strand
AACAATACCAGAAGTAATTAAAGAAATATCTGAAATTGATAATGAAGTAGTTTTAGATATAGTAGAAGAGTATGGAAGATTGTAAAAAATAAGGATATGTAAAATTTACATATCCTTATTTTAAAATATTTAAACATTCAATTCTACACCGTCTTTTTTGACACCTAACATTATTATTGGTTTATTAGGATTATAACCTGAACCTGGAGATTTTGACAAAGCACCAGAACTATCAAAATAATACTGTACATTATTTATATACACATATCCTGTAACCATTCTTCCATCTGAACCAAAATAATATGTTTTTCCATCTATATTTTTCCAGCCTGTTTGCATTTGTCCACCAGTATTAAGATAATAATATGCATCTAAATAAATCCAACCCGTTTGCATTGCTCCACTATCATCAAAATAGTAATAATCATTACCTATATACTGCCAACCTTTTTTCATATCTCCATTTCCTGGAGTAAGATAATAATATTTATTATTATAATAAAGCCAGCCCTCTTGCATCTCTCCACTATCTACTAAATAATAGTAAACATTATTTACCAATACCCAACCTTTCTGCATTGCTCCACTTCCAGGTAATAAGTAATACCAGTTATTATTTATATATTGCCAACCTTCTTGCATAATATTATTTTTATCAAAATAATACCAAGTATCATATATTTTTTTCCAACCAGTAGTTAAATTACCATTTTCATCATAATATATCCACTTATCATCTTTATTTTTTCTCCACTCGTTTTTTATAATATTTTCTACTTTTGGAAGTTTTTTAGTTGTAGGAATCAATCTATTATCAAATATTTTCCTCATGTCTCCCCTATCAACATGCTGTTTAACTATTGTTGCTAAATCATCATCAGATGGAAATGAATAATTGTTATACAAATAATAATTTTCTGCAATATTTCTTCCTACTTGATTATTATACAGATCCATTTCTTTTGCAAGAGATGTTTGAATAAATTCTTCCTCATGGGCATCAGCAAATAACTTTGCTACTTCTACTCCTCTAGTTATTAAACCTATATCTTTCATATGAGTAAGTCTCTTTACCATAAGAGCATTCCAATAAGAATGTCTAAAAGCATCACTATCATCATCTGCATTGCTTTCTCCATACATTTTTTTAGTTTTGTTGCTTGAATATATAGCAGCATTTCTTACTACTAAAGCTTCCAATGGCTTTATTTTAACTAAGTATTGCTCGGCTGTATTTAATTCTTTATATCCATCATAAAAAAATCTTAGACTATGTCTATATTTATAGTTACTATAAATTAATCTTTCAGATTCTATTTTTTGCTGTTCTTCATTATCTAAATTTAAAATATAGTTTAAATTTTCATCACTGATTTCTAAATCTTCCCATACTAACTTATTAACTACGTCATCAGTTAATAACTTATTACTACCGTTATCATTAGCATAACTTATTTCAAAACTTCCAAACATAAATATCATAAACAATAATATAACAATTTTTTTAAAATATTTCATATTAAAACTCCTCTCAAATTGACTAAATAACTTTATTTTGATATTATTATAGTACAACATCTTTTATTTTTCAATAACAAGGAGTAATTTTATGAAAAGAATTTTTAAAAAAATAATACTACCCATAATTTTAATTTTTTCTATCATTATTAATATGTATTTCTTTTATCAAATTATAAAACCTATTGATAAAAGTCGCTATTTAATAAATGAATACGAAGTTATAAATAATACTAATGTTGATATAGAAAACGTAACTATATCGTATAGATTAACAAATAGTAATAACTATATTGATGCTTTAACTTTGAAAAAACTTTATTCTGGAACTTCACATAAAGGAGATTTTGATATTTCTAAAATTGATGTTGATAATGTTAGTATAAAATATACTTATAATGGAAAAGAATTTACTGCATTCAAAAGTTTATATAACGGTGAAAATGGTTCTTTCTACAGAAATTTTAAATATAAACTTACTATTGATTATATAGCTGATGATGGATATATTAAAGGTAAACTTTACCATGAAGGCTTTAGAGCTTTAAATGATAGCATACCTGATAATATAGATAATAGAAATAGATAATACTACTACTTTTTATAAAAAACTAGAAAGATAATTTGTATTAAGAAAAATACGATAATTCTTTCTAGTTTTTTTATGTTTTCTCTTGACTGTAAACATTTTCACTGATAAAATGAAGTTGAGGGCGGAGCCGTTTAGGTTTATATATAACAAGGCGTGCGAGGTGAAAATATGAAAAAACATTTATTAAAACTATTTTTAGTATCAACAATTATTATAACAGGATGCAGTAGTGCATCTGCTAACGAAGATAGTGAAAAAGCTAAAAAAATGGAACGTTACGAAAAAGTTTTTAACTCTATAAAAAGTATAGAGAAACTAGATATTGTTACTCAAGTAGTTGGATTAGAAAAGAACTTTCAAAAAGCTTTTGAATTAGGGGAAAAAGTAAAACATACATATAAAGAAAATGATAACGTTCGTACTATAAATGGCTACACTATTTCTAAACTAGGATTTGTCAACGAGCAATTTTATAGACAAATGACAGAAGATTTATCTAGCGATGACAATGATATACGTTACAAATACAACAATATCCAAGCATTCGGTGTAGAAAGAGGGATAACTTTTATCGACTACATAGCAATCTCTGCAGAAAAATATTCGCTAGAAAAAGACAGTAACGACGAAGAAAAACTTTTACTAATGTCGCACGACTACCGAATAAATCCAAAACTAAAAATAAAAACATTTAATCGTACGGCGACAAAAATAGAAAATACGAACAACTTCATAATAGAATACAATTTTGAAATAGACTTATCTAACTTTAGCGAAGACGAGTTAGAAGATTTTAAAATGGGAGAATCATTACTTCCGCAATTAAATTACGGACGATTAGAAATAAACGAAAAAATTACAACTTCAATACCATTCAAAAGCATTCTTGTAAATGAAAATAATAAAAATCGAAAGGAGTAATTATGAATAAATTTTTCAAAATTAAAAAGTTTCATATTTTTATAACATTACTTTTAATAATCTCTTTAATAATAAACTCTATTTATTTTATTCATTTCTCAAAATCTAATTCTAATGGAGTAGAACATATACACGAATATTACATCGAGAATAATACGGGAAAAGATATTGATAATTTAGTAATAGGGTATCAAGATATTGAAAAAAGACAAACTGATAAAATTTATATAAAGAAATTTCTAAATAATTCAACTCAAAAAGGAAACATTAATGTCAGTGATCTAAAACCGTATAATGTTTATGTAAAATATACTTATGAAGGTATGCAAAGATATTTAATTTATAATCTTAACAATGGTGAAAATTACTTAGATAAAAATTTCAAAATAAAACTGAATATACATACAATGGATAATGAAGGCTACATTTATGCTGATTACGATAATTTTTATAATAAAGAAGTAAATAGCAAAAATACTACTTTTCATACTATAGTAAACTAAAACGTTAAGGAGAAAATGTTATGAATACTGTACTTAAAATTTTTATGTCAATATTTCTAGTATTATCAATATTATTGAACATTTTATTTATAGAATTAAAGCCTAGTGTTTTAAATTTTAATTTTAAAAATTTTAATGAATTTAACGAATTTAAAATAACTAATAATAGCGAGCATAAAATTAGTGAAATTACTATTGGTTATAAATTTGAAGACAATTCCGAATTAGATATGACAACTATATATAATATACAAGCTAAAACTGTAAATAGTAGCTATTTTGATATTTCAAACTTAAAAATTAAAGATACTTATTTAAAATATAAAACAAATAATAGTACTGAAAGTAAAACTTTAATAAAAAATATAAACGACACCGACAAAAAATTAAAAGATGATTTTAAACTAAATATAACTATTAATTCTGTTGATAAAGACGGAAATATAGACGCTACTATAAACTAATAAAAATAAATATTAAAATATCTAGTTGCATATATTTATATTATCAAAATAAATAAAAAAAGGAACTAAAATGGACAAACATAAACTTTTTCTATACTCAATTATTATCTTATTATCTCTCTATATAATAACAATAAATTTTATTACACTAGAGAAAAGAATTAAATTTTCTTATGAAATTGAAAATAACACGAATATCAAAATAGACAATTTAAAAATAGGTGCTATTTCTTATTATGAAGATATCAAAGAAAAAACTGTTGAAGAAGTTTTAGCTGTTGAAAATAATATTTATAGTAATACTAATAGAAATACTAAAGAAATTATTACTGAAAAATTAACAAAAAATACTACTCCAACAAATATGGTTATTTCATATACTATTAATAATAAATATTTTATAATTAGTCGAGAATTTTTAAAATACCCTGTATTTTTTGAACCTGTTAATATAAAAATAAAATTAACGAATATTAATAAAGCAACTTATGAAATAAGTGGCGAATTAATATTAGAATATACATATAAAAATCCTAGTTCATATCTTGGAGTAGATAGGACAGCCGAAGAAAAAATTACAACTTCAATACCATTCAAAAGTATTCTTATAAATTAAATACAATTATATAATAATTAA
>CAMBPW010000075.1 GCA_945869755.1 uncultured Gemella sp. | reverse complement strand
CTACTAATAAATTACTAACCATAGCCGCTTTTCTTTCATCATCTAAAACTACAACGTTATCTTTATCTAGTTGCTCTAGTGCTGCATTTACCATACCTACTGCACCTTCTACTATTTTTTTACGAGCTGCAATTATAGCTGTTGCTTGTTGTCGTTGTAACATTGCCGCTGCAATTTCTTCTGCATAAGATAAATCTGTAATTCTAACATCTTCAATAATAATACCTGCATCTTCTACTCGCATTTGTAATTCATCACGCATTTTATCTGCAATTTCTTGTGAACTACCACGAAGAGTTTGTTCACATTGTCCAATTTCGTCTTCATCTTCAAAATGATCATACGGATATAATCTTGCAATATTTCTTATAGTAGATTCTGATTGAATGTTTAAATAATCATTGTAATTTTCTACAGAAAAAACAGCTTTAGTAGGATTTACTACTCTCCAAATCACTACTGCTCCGACTAAAATAGGATTTCCTAATAAATCATTTACTTTTTGTTTTGGACTATTTGAAGTCATAGTTTTTAATGAAATTTTTCTATTAACTCCAAAATTAGTTTTTAATGCAGAAGTTGCAAAAGGATTTACATAAAAGTAACCTGCTTTATTTATAGTTCCATAATATTTTCCAAATAAAGTTAAAACTAATGCTGTATTCGGACTAACTACTTTAAAACCTGGCAATATAAATATCGTTGCTGAACATAATATTATACTACTTATTAATATTATATTATTTTTTTCAACAACAGAATAGTAAATTCCAAAAGAGCCTAATCCTATTAACATTAACAATACAGCTAACATTAAAAACCCACTAACAGGATTAATTATTTTTTCTTCTATGTATTTTTTTGAATTACTCATAAATAATTCCTCCTTTAATTTATTATTTTTTTGATATCAAAATGATATCATAACGATAATTTTTTTGTCAACTCATTACATAAAATTTTTCATAAAATAAAAAATGCAGTCTACAAAATAAATTTGTAAACTACATTTTTAATTAATTACTTCTAACATATCTTTAGGTATTTCACTAATTATATTTAATTCTTTATTAGTAATTGGATGTATAAATTTTAAATTATAGCAATGAAGTGCCTGCCTATTAATAAAATCTTTATTTCCACCATAAAGTTCATCTCCTAACAAACTATGCCCTAAAAAACTACTATGCACTCTTATTTGATGAGTTCTTCCAGTATATAATTTTAATTTTATTAAACTAACATCAATATTTTCAAAATATTTTTCTGTAAACAAATGAGTTTTGGCATATTTTCCATCATCAGAAACTTTACGCAAAATTATACTATCATTAGCTCGTGAAATATTTTTTTCAATAACAACTTCTTTAGGAGTTTTTCCAGTAGCTAAAGCTAAATAAATTTTTTCAATGTGTATTTTACTAAACAATGCATGAATGTGTCTATGTTTAGCAATTATAACAAGACCAGTAGTATTTTTATCAAGACGAGTAACAATATGCGGAATAGTTTTATAATTATTTTTCAAAAAATATCCATTCACAATTTCTAAAAGAGATTTTTCATCTCTATTCAATGACGGAATTGTCGTTAAATTACTACCTTTATCAACTACTAAAAAATATTCATCTTCATAAATTACATTAAAATCATCATAAAAAAATCTAATATGTTCATTAAAATTTTCACTAGGCAACATAATTTGCACTACATCGCCTAGTGAAAGTTTATATCTAACATTTTCTTCTTTATTATTTACTTTTATACTACCATCGTTATCAAACTTTATACGAGTTAAAGTCTTTTTTGAAATATTTTTTTCCAACAAAAACTCACGAAGTAAAATTTCTTTTTCCGCAATAAAAGTTAAAACTAGATTACTCACCGATAAACGACCTCTTTACCCTTTTCCAAAAACTTACTTCATTATAACGAATAAAAGTAACTTTTTTAGTTTTTGATAATGTAACTATTACTTTTGATAAAGAATCAAAACTATAATAACTTTGATCAATACTCAATCTATGATTATGATTTTGATTTTTAGGTTTAATAGTAAGAACTTCATCTTTCGATAAAACGATAGAATTACCTAATGTACGATAAACTAAATTATTTAAAGCAGCAATTTCCGTAACTTGAAAAACATCTAAATTAGGATTAATCACTGCCCCACCTAAACTTTTATTATAAGCAGTAGAGCCAGTAGGCGTACTTATACAAATACCATCTCCTCTAAAATTTTCAAAATGTTCATCATCAACAAAAATTTCCGCAATATAAGTGGATCCTAACGCATTATTTAATGTAATCTCATTTAACGCATAATTTTTAGAAAGTAAATTTCCATTTTGACAATAAGCCTCAACTACTACAAGAGGATAACTTTCTAATTTAGGATTTTTAACAATCATATCTTCAAAAAGATTTTCATAATCTTTAGCTTGATAATCAGTATAAAAACCTAAATGTCCCGTATGAATAGATAAAAAATTAACATCACTAAGAATATCTAAATATTTTCTAAAAGCACTAAGAACCGTACCATCTCCACCAATTACAAAAACATAATTAGGGCTATCTACATCTTCAACTAAACCATTATTAATCAAAAACTTATATAAATCATTTTTTATCTCTAAAGACAACTCATCATCTCTAGTAACAAATGCAAATTTTCCTTTTAACATAACTATCCTACTTTTTTATATTTTGATAATTTTCAACCCAAATAGAAATAAAATCTTGAGAAAAAGGTCCTAAATTACTATCAATCCAACGCTGTAATTTTGCAACATTGTAACGAAGTATTCTATCAAGTTCATCACTATACTTGTACTGATTTTTATGCCTATTGTACTCTTCTTCATCTAATAAAAAATATTTACCATCAGGATATTTTTTAATATCCAAATCATAATCAATATATTTTACACCATCAATATCATAAGCAAAAGGTGAACTCAAATTACAATAATAATGCAATCCATCTTCCCTAAACATACAAACAATATTAAACCAGCAATCAGCGTGAAAATAAACTAATGCCATCTCTTTAGTAACCCACGTTCTACCATCAAATTCCGTAACAGACGTCTTATTATTAGCTAAAATAATAACATTATCATTACTTTCTAACACTGTATTTTTATACCATATTCTATGCAACGAACCATCGTGTTTATAAGCAATAATTTTTACAACATCACCCTTAACAGGTTTTATATCATCTCGATACATACTTCCTCCTTTCAAAAAAAATCAAACAAAATTATTAATCTTTAATATTATAACATAATTATTAAAATGAAAAAATAATTTTCTACATTTAAATTGCAATAACACGAAAAAATAAAAATAATTTATGTAAATTTAAAGTTAAATATGATATAATAAAATGAAATTAAAAAGTAGAGAGGTTTAGTGCAATGGGAAAAATATCAAAATTAATACTAGCGGGAATTAGCATTTACGCAGTAAAATACTATTTAGAAAATCCAAAAAAAATTGATGAGCACAAAGAAATATTAAAAGAAAAAATAGACAACTCAATTGGATATACAAAATGTATGTGGAAATATACACAAAAAAATGGAATATCAGCTTCAGTAGAATATCTTAAAGATGATTTAGAAAAAGTAGTAAAAAGAAATTTAGAAAAAGTTAATGAAAAAATAGATAATACAGTAGAATTTGGAAAACAACTTGCTGAAGACACTAACAACATTAAAGAAAATGCAATAGACATAAAAGAAAAAAGTATAATACTAACGAGCAATATCGCAGACGCTACAAAAGTATTAAAAGAAGAAATAACTCCAGCATTTAATAATTACATTAACGAAGTAAAAGATATTGTAACTAACATTAATAATAAAACTGAAGATTTAAAAAATGCAATCGAAGAAGAAAATATACAAGATAAAATTTCTAACTTCACAGAACAAATAGAAATAACATCAGAAGAAAATCCATCAGAAGATAAAAAAGAAAATTAAAAACATTATTAGGAGATAATATGTATTTACAATCAGTCAACACTCTTACTAATACAGGAGAAATGTTAAAAAGTACAGGAATATATATTGCAATAACATTAGTACTTTTTGCAATAGGAATAATAATCTGGCGTAAGAAAAAACAAAATGATGAAGAAAATAACGAAGAATAGGATAATTTAATTATCCTATTTTTTTTATAAAAATAAAAAAAGAGATAAGAACATCTTATCTCTCAAATATGACCCGTACGGGATTCGAACCCGTGTTACCGCCGTGAAAGGGCGGTGTCTTAACCACTTGACCAACGGGCCAAAAAAATGCCCAAAGGCATTTATAATAAATGAGCCATGAAGGACTCGAACCTTCGACCCTTTGATTAAAAGTCAAATGCTCTACCAACTGAGCTAATGGCTCATGGCTGGGATATCTGGATTCGAACCAGAGGAATGACGGAGTCAAAGTCCGTTGCCTTACCGCTTGGCTATATCCCAATAATATAAAATTGAATGGTGGGGAGAAGTGGATTCGAACCACTGAACCCGAAGGAACGGATTTACAGTCCGTCGCGTTTAGCCTCTTCGCTACCTCCCCAAAATATAAATGGTGGAGGTTAACGGGATCGAACCGCTGACCCCTTGCTTGTAAGGCAAG
>CAMBPW010000074.1 GCA_945869755.1 uncultured Gemella sp. | reverse complement strand
AGTTATTTTTGTTTAATATTTTAAACTTAAAAATCAGTAAATTTTATTTCTTTTAACGACTTTCATTCCTTACAGTTATTTTAGATTTTTTAGATAGTTCCTTGTATGAATATCCTTCTTTCTTAAGTCTATACATTTCTATCTTATTTTTATTTGTTAATTTCATAATAAATAGCCCTCCAAAATTTGTCCAAATTTTGGGGGCTATTACCTATATCTGTTTTATTTAATATATAATTAATAATTACTTTAGTTTACATAAATTAAATTATGTTTAATTAGGTTTAGTTAAATAATTATTCATCTAATTTTTCTATTGAATTTTTTATTATTTTTTTTGATTCGTTTATATAAAGCATAGATGTATCGCTATTAGAATGTCCCATTTGAGTCATTATGATAGGTATGTTTCCATTTGTTTTTTGTGCTAATTTGGTTCCGTAACTATGACGTAATTTATGAGGAGACATAGGAATATTATAACTATCTGTATATTTCATTACTAATTTTTGTATAGCTCTAATAGATATCCCAGCTTTATTTTTTGTAACAAATAAATAGTCTTCTCTGTTTAATTCAAAAGATAGTGAATTAATATATTCTTTTATTTTTTGCATAGCAATTTTAGTTACTAAAACCGTATCATATTTATTTCCTTTTCTAATAACATTAATTTCATTGTTTCTAAAGTCTATATCTTTTATTTTAAGGTTAGCTAATTCATTAACACGAATACCACTACGAAGAAATAAAGTCAAAATTGCGATGTCACGTTTTTTATCACGCAAGAAAAATGTTTTAGCATGTTTAGTTAAAGATTTCTCATATTCATATTCAATATAATTAAGAAATTCTTCGTCTTGAGAATCTAAAAATATTTTTTCTGATATTTTTTTAGAACGAGAAGCCATAGTTTCTTTAACTCTGTTTATAGGGATTTTAAGCATAACATTACGTTCAAAATATGGCTTTCCTAATTCATTTTCACTAGTAATAGTTAAAAATTTATATAAAGAACGCATAGCTGCTTTGTAATTATTTATAGTTGTTTGACTTCGATATTTTCCATTTATTTCTT
The DNA here is from genome assembly GCA_945869755.1 of uncultured Gemella sp. Taxonomy (GTDB): domain Bacteria; phylum Bacillota; class Bacilli; order Staphylococcales; family Gemellaceae; genus Gemelliphila. The sequence goes on along the minus strand of CAMBPW010000074.1, from coordinate 3,634 downwards.
CACGAGCTAAATATTTAAAATATGCTTCCATTTCTTTTTTGCTTAGATTTTCTAGTGTAGTCGTAGATACATTTTTTATATTTTCTTCATTTGATATTGTTTCTGTAATTAACCACGTTAAAAAATTTTGATATGTTTCTAAATAGCGATGTAAAGTTAAAGGTGATAATATATCATAATATGTATCGAAAAAATCTTCTATGTAATCTGGAAAATTTTTTATATTATTATTAATTTTCTTTTTGTAATAATCTTTTTGGTTCATAAATGCTCCTTTATAAACTATAAATAATTTTACATATAATATGTATTATGCGAACAAATGTAATTATATATTATTATATACTATTCTTTTTGTTTTGTAAATAACAAATAAACTGAGAATTAACTAAAAATATTAATTTTAGAATTCTCAGTTTATTTGTTTATTATATTTTAATTTTCACTAATGTTTATTATAACATATTCTGAATGTTCTTCAGTTCTTGATGCAATTCCCCATACACCGAATCCTGAACTAACTATCAAATTGAAATTATCCTCAGTTAATTTTCCATAATCAAATCCTATATTACTTGTTATTATTCCAAATGGCCAAACTTGTCCAGCGTGCGTATGACCCGATACTTGTAAATCATAACCGGCATTTTTATTTTCCTTATAGACATATGGTTGATGATCAGCGACTATCAAATACTTTTCCTTATCTAGTTCATTTATTAAGTCTAAAGATTTTTTTCTAACGCCTTTATTTCTATATGAATAATCTATTCTTCCAGTTAAAATAATATGATCGTTAATAATATCAGAACTTTCATTTAAAAATTGTATGTTTGAAGCATTGATGGCATCCATTAACTTTTTATTTCTGTTATCAGTTGGATTTGTATATCTACTTTCATCATGATTACCGTGAATATAATATATTCCATATTTATTTTTTATTTTTCCTAATTCATTAAATAATTCTGTGTATTTATCTACTGGTGTATTTTCATCAATTATATCCCCTGCTAATATTACAAAATCAGGATTTTCACGACTTATTTCTTCTATATATTCTTTTAATTTGTTCATATCTACAGTTTTTCCATAATGGACATCACTGATTAATGCAAGTTTATAATTATTATTATTTAAGTTTTTTGTAGTTTTGATGCTATATTCAGTTTTTATAATATTATTTGCATTATACATTCCGTATGTAGTAAATATTGCAGATATAATAATAGGAATAATAAAAATAATATTATAAAACTTAAATTTAATTTTCATGATTCTAGTTAACATAAAAATTATTATGTCAATAATAAATGATATAAATAGAAAATAAAATATAAATATAAGCCAATTTGATAATTTCGTTACAATAATTGGAATAAAGCATAAAATAGTTAAAACAAATGCAATAAGTTTAATATTTGAATTTGGAAAAAAATTAGTAATTATTCGTTTCAGAATGAAATATGTATATGTAGAAAATATAAGTAAAATTAGTACTAGTACCACATAAAATATATAAATCATTATATTAATAACCTTTCTATTTTTAATTATTATATTATACTATTGACAATAACGTATTACAATTTAATTGCATAATAAAAAATAAGTTTATAAAAATAGCCACTTCATAACAAATAATATAGTTATAAAGTGGCAAAAATAAAATATTTATTTATGTTAAGTATTAATTTTAAAGAATTTCAAGTCTTTCTTTCGCTGTTTTTATAGCTTCGCTCGTAGTGTAAAATATTCTATTTTCTCCTACCGTATTTAATATTCCTTCTTGCTGTAAAGTAACGTAAACTCTAGGTGGAATATGTGATAAATAAACATAATAACCTAATAATTGTAATTTTTTTATTGATTGATGTAACAATTCTGACGCAGTTATGTCAATAACTGGCAAAAGATGTAAATTAAAAACTATTATTTTTGTTTCTTCTTTAAATTTGTGTTGAAGTACATTATCAAGAAGCGTTGTTGCTCCGAAAAATAGTGGTCCTTTAAATGTTAAAACTGTAACTTGTGGACATCCTTTTGTTCTTTCTGTTTCTTCAATAGTTTCTGTTTGTATAGCCATTTGTCGTATAAATAATAAAATTGCTAATATAACTCCTACCTCTACAGCTACAGTTAAATCTACAAAAACAGTTAGTAGTAATGTCAGAAGTAAAACTAAAGATTCTCCTGTTTTAGTTTTTAATATTTTCCAAACATGATGTCTTTCAGACATATTATATGCTACTCTCATCAATATTGGCGACATAGCAGCTAGAGGAACATAACTAGCTAAAGGAGATAACAATAAAATACATAATAAAACAACTATAGCGTGAATAATTCCAGAAATTGGAGTAACAGCTCCACTCTGAATATTTGTTGCAGTACGTGCAATTGCTCCAGTTGATGGCATACCTCCAAATAGCGGTGCTATTGTGTTTGCTAATCCTTGACCAAATAATTCTTTATCTGGATTCATTTTTGTATTTGTCATAGTATCTGCCACTGATGCTGACAATAAAGATTCTAATATTCCTAAAAAAGCTATAGTAAATGCAGGAGGCAGATAATATTTAATTTTTTCAAATGAAATATCTATCATATTAAATTCTGGTAATTTATTTGGAATTGCTCCGAATGTACTTCCTATAGTAGATACTTCAGTAGGATAAAAAATTGTTGAAATTATTGTAGGAACAACTAGAGCTGTTAATAATACGGGAATTTTAATTTTAAATTTTACAACTAAAAATATAGTAAAAAATCCTAAAATTGCAGTTAGCACAGCATAAATATTTATATTAGTTAAGTTTTTAGCTAATTCTAACATATTTTCATGAAAATGTGGCATTTTTTTATAGGTTATTCCTAAAAATTCATCAATTTGATCTGTAAATATTACTACTGCAATTCCCGCAGTAAATCCTACGGTAACAGAAATAGGCATAAATTTAATAATTCTTCCAACTTTGAAGACAGATAATAATAACATAATTATACCCGACATAAAAGTAGTAATTAATAGTCCTTCATATCCATATTTGAATAATACTGCCGCAACAACAGGAATAAAAGCACCTGTAGGTCCAGAAATTTGAAATCTTGAACCACCAAACATTGAAACAAGAATTCCTGCTATTACAGCTGTATATAAACCTATTACAGGAGCTAGTCCACTAGCTATAGCAAATGCCATTGCCAAAGGAACAGCAACTATACCTACTGTTACACCTGCAGAAATATCTTTTTTTAATGTGCTAATAGTTATATTGTCAAAGCGACTATCTATAAATTTCATATTTTACTCCTTATAAACTTTTTATATTTTTAAAGTAAAAAACTATCTAAGGATATTCTTAGATAGTTTAAAGTAAGTTCTGTATTAATTATACACGTTGCACTTTTCCAGATTTTAAAGCACGAGCAGAAACCCAAACTTTTTTAGGTTCTCCGTCAACTAAAATAGTAACTTTTTGCAAGTTAGCTTTAAACTGTCTTTTTGTAGCGTTCATTGCATGTGAACGAGTATTTCCTGAACGAGCTTTACGCCCAGTAACGTAACAAACTTTTGCCATGAATTAATCCTCCTTTTGGAAATAGTTTATTCATAACATTTACTACATACACA
>CAMBPW010000073.1 GCA_945869755.1 uncultured Gemella sp. | reverse complement strand
TTTTCATAACCATCTTCTGTTACTAAAATTAAATCTTCAATACGAACACCAAATTCCCCAGGTAAATATATTCCAGGTTCTATTGAAAAAATCATTCCAGCTTCGCAAGGAGTTTCATTTACGCTAGAAATATCTCCGTATTCATGACATTCTAATCCGATGTGATGACCTGTTCTATGTGTAAAATATTCTCCGTAACCTTTTTCTGTAATATAATCACGACAAGCAGCATCTATATCACAAAATCTAACGCCAGGTTTAACTATTTCAACTGCACGTTTTTGAGCTTCTAACACAATTTCAAAAACTTCTCTTGCTTTTTCGCTAGGTTGTTTCCAAAATACAGTTCTTGTCATATCTGAACAATAATTATTTTTTATTCCCCCCATATCAACAATTATTGCATCTCCATCTTTTAAATATCTATCTCCAGGCTCTCCATGAGGATTAGCTCCGTTAGCTCCGTAACCTATTATTGGATTAAATGACACGCCCTCAACACCAAGTTTTTCGTGTATTTCTAATAAATCTTTTACAATATCTTTTTCTGATTTTTCTTTGCTAATAGATTTTATTACAAGTTCACAAGCTTTGTCGTTTAATGCTGATGCTTTTCTCATTAATTCTTTTTCTTCTTCATCTTTTATCATACGAATTTTATCAACAATTAATGATACGTCAACAAATTTACTATCATTTAAAATATTTATAATAGGTAGTAAAAATCTCGCTGGTAAAACTTTGTCAACTCCAATTACAGAACCGTTATTTAAAGAATTAGCAAGAACTTCTGCTGAATTATCAGTGTCGTTATAAATTATTTTTTCAACACCTAAATCTTCTTCAATTGGGAAAAGAGCATTAACTAATAATTTATGAGTTCCATTTTTATCTAGTATTAATGCAAAAAGTCTTTCTCCTGGATGAAGCAAGTAACCAGCTAAATAAAATATTGAATACGGGTCGCTAATAATAGCTTGATCAATATTTTGTTCTGCCATTTTTGCTAAAACTTTTTTTACTCTGTTGTCTTTCATATTTAATCACTCCTTTTTTATTATCTTATTTGATTATAGCACTAAAAAAATTAAAAAACAATAAAAAAAAGAGAGCGATTTTATAAGTTTTAGAAATCGCTTGCTAATGTGTTTTTTCTGTGATACAATAACGGTGTAAAATAATAAAAAAGGGGGACTAAATTATGACAAATACATTGTCAAACAAAAGACCATTTAGTTTTTATGTTTGTTCTACTACTTTTTCATTTGAAAGAGCAGCATATTATGCTTCAAAATGGCTTATTTACATTTATTTAACTACCGAGTTAGTGAAAGGCGGATTAGGACTTGAAAAAGAAGTTGCTGCCGGAGCACAATCGTGGTTAGTTGCTACTACGTTTTTAGCACCAATATTGTTTGGATTTATTGCAGATAAATATGTAGGAGCTAGATATTTAATTCCGTTAGGAATGTTTATTATGGGTGCAGGTTACTTAGTAGGAGGATTTGTTCAAAGTTATAACGCAGTAATTGCGATGGTAATTTTAGTAGCACTCGGAACAGGGTTTTTCAAATCAAATCTTGCGGCGTTAACAGGGAATTTATTTTCTAATCAAGATGATAAAGATGCAGCATATTCAATAATGTATTCTTTTGTAAATATAGGTTCGTTTATAGGGACAACGGCGATTGGGGTACTTTATATTTGGTTAGGAACTAGTACAGAGTATGGATTTATGAATTGCTTTAAACTAGCTGGTTTGATTTGTATTGTTGGTGGATTATGGTTTATTTTCGGCTGGAAATTTTTAGGTGATGCTGGAAAACGTCCATTCAAAGAAGGAATTGTTGAGAAAAAAGAAAAAGTAGCAAAACGTCCATTAGAAAAATATGAAGTTAGAAGAATTGCATCAATTTTCTTAATTTCTGCGTTTTCTGTAGTGTTCTGGGTTTTCTGGTATTTAACTTATTTAGCAGTTTATGATTATGCTCCGTCGTTTATTGATATGAATATCGGAGGTTTTGAAGTTCCTACTGCGTGGTTTGATTCAGAAAATGCGTTGTTATGTATTATTTTAGGTCCAATTTTAGCAGGAGTTTGGACTAAACTTGCAAAACGTCCACAAGGAGATATGAGCTTGTATAAGAAATTAGGATTAGGATTATTCTTACTTGGAGCTTCGTTCTTTATGTTAGTAGGAGCAGAATTACAACGTGGAGTGGGAGCACCTGAAACTGCAAAAGCTAGTATTTGGTGGATAATTATTTTCGGTGTGCTTTTAAGTTTAGGGGAAATGGTATTTTCTCCGCTAGGATATTCATTCGTTTCAAAATATTCTCCAAAACATCTTTTATCATCAATGGTTGCAGTTTGGGTAGTAGCTACATTCATTGCAGGTAAAGCTTACGGAGATGTTTATGCTTGGACATTAACAATGGATTTCTTCAAAGTTTACATTTGGATTGGGGTAGTATTAGCTGTATTAGGAGCAATATTATTTATATTCGATAAACCTTTAGCTTCAATTGTAGAGCTTCGTGAAGGCGAAAAATTAGTAGAAGAATAAATGTAAAAATTTAATTTTATAGTACAAATTTAAAAGCAAAGCTAACAAATATTTTATAGTAAATTAGAATATTATTACTTTGCTTTTTTTAAAATTTATAAAAGAAAGTGAGTTTATTATGACAACATTAAGAGTTTTATATCCAGAATTAAAAGAAAATTTTTCTAAAAAAATAAAAGTTGACGATACACACGAAATTTATTATGAAGAAAGTGGAAATCCAAATGGTCAACCTGTAGTATTTTTACACGGAGGGCCAGGCTGTGGAACAAGTCCAACGTGTAGAAGATATTTTGATCCAGAATTTTATCGTATAATTGTTTTCGATCAACGTGGAAGTGGACAGTCTACGCCTCACGCTTGTTTAGAAAATAATGATACTTGGCACATAATTGAAGATATGGAAAAAATTCGTGAAGAATTAGGTATTGAAAAATGGTTAGTTTTTGGTGGAAGTTGGGGTTCTACTCTTGCATTATGTTATGCAATTAAACATCCACAAAGAACACAGGGGTTAGTACTTCGTGGAATTTTCTTAGGTCGTCGTGAAGATATTGAGTGGATTTATGAAATCGGAGGTGCTAGTAATATTTATCCAGATTCTTTTGAAAGATATGTTAGCATTATTGATGAAGAAGAAAGAAATGATATTATCGGTGCGTACTACAAACGTCTAACAAGTCCTGATATGGAAGTTAGAAAAGTAGCAGCGAAAGAATGGAGTATGTGGGAAGGAAGTTTAGTTACTTTACTACCAGATCCAAATTTAGAAAGTAGTTTTGGCGATATTAATTTTGCAATTTCAATGGCTACTATCGAATGTCATTTTTGGATGAACAATATGTTCTGGAACGATGATAATTTCATATTAAATAATTGTGATATTATAAAAGATATTCCTACTATTATAGTTCATGGACGTTATGATGTTGATTGTCGTGTTATTGGTGCATATTTATTAAGTAAAAAATTAAATAATTGTGAATTAAATATAGTTCCTGATGCAGGACACTCTTCTGGAGAACCGGGAATTATTAGCGGACTTGTAGAAGCTACAGATAAATTTAGAGAAATTTTAAAATAAAAAATTAAAAATCTCTTGAAATTTTAGATGTTTATATGTGATAATTAAGTAAATAAATATAAAATAGAGAGGTAGTAATATGTTAGTTGCAGAAAGAATAGAAAAATTACAGAAGTTAATGGAACGAGAAGGTATTGATATTTATATGGTACCAACAGCAGATTTTCATAACAGTGAATATGTAGGAGAGCATTTTAAAGCTAGAGCATTTATTAGCGGATTTACTGGGTCTGCTGGGACAGTGTTAGTTACTAAAGATTATGCAGGTCTTTGGACTGACGGAAGATATTTTTTACAAGCAGAAAATCAACTTGCAGGAACTGGAATACATCTACAAAAAATGATGGAGCCTGGAGTTCCTACTATTGCTGAATATATTGTTGATAATATTCCAGAAAATGGTGTTTTAGGGTTTGATGGACGTGTTGTAACTTTTGGTCAAGGAAAAGATTTATTCGTAAAACTTAAAAAGAAAAATGCAACAATTAAGTATGATATTGATTTAGTAGATGAAATTTGGGAAGACAGACCGTTATTATCTACTAAAAAAGCATTTGCTTTAGATTTATCACAGGCAGGAGAAAGTGTTGCTGATAAATTAACTAGAGTAAGAAAAGAAATGGCAGAAGTAGGAGCTAATACACATATTATTACAAGTCTTGATGATACGGGATGGTTATTAAATATTCGAGGAATGGACGTTGATTTCTTCCCACTATTATTAAGTTATTGTGTAGTTTACGAAGATTATGTAGATTTATATGTTGATGAAACAAAACTAGCAGATGAAATTAAAAATAATTTAGCTAAAGATAATGTAAATCTAAAACCATATAATGATATTTATGAAGATGTAAAATCATTTACAGATAAAAATGTTTTGTTAGTCGATCCAACTTTACTAAATTATGCTATTTTTAATAATATTCCAAAAGAAGTTACTCTTATTGAAAAACGTAATCCAACAATTTTAATGAAAGCAATGAAAAATGAAATTGAGTTAAAAAATATTGTTGAAGCTCACGTTAAAGATGGAGTTGCACATACTAAATTTATTTATTGGTTAAAACAGTTAGTAAAAAATGGTGTTAGTGAGAACGAAAGTGAACTTTCTGCTTCTGATAAATTAGTGGAATTTAGAAAAGAACGTGGTGGATTTATTTGTCCAAGTT
>CAMBPW010000072.1 GCA_945869755.1 uncultured Gemella sp. | reverse complement strand
TTAACTATGGATAAAGTAGATATTATAAAAATTGCTACTGAAATTGGAACGTACGAAATATCTAATTTACCATTTGAAGATTGTTGTACAATTTTTACTCCTAAAGCACCTAAAACTAAACCAAAATTAGAAAAAATAGTAGAATATGAATCTAGACATGATTATTCAAAAATATTTTTAGAAACTATTGACAGTGTAAAAACATATTTAATAAATAAAAATTCAGTTACGCTTACTTCTAATGAATTTAATTTAGAAAAAGAAAATGAAGATTTTTCTGAATTATTGTAAATCTATAGTATTGTATAAAAATAAATTCAAGGAGAAATAAATGGAAAAAATTATTGTAATAGGAGCAGGACTTGCAGGGAGTGAAGCTGCTTGGCAAATAGCAGAGCGTGGAATTAAAGTAGAACTTTATGAAATGCGTCCAACTAAAATGACACCTGCACATAAAACAAAAAATTTTGCAGAATTAGTTTGTTCTAATTCATTACGAGCTAATAGTGTAACTAATGGGGTTGGGTTGTTAAAAGAAGAAATGCGTAGACTTAATTCATTAATTATTTCTTGTGCAGATAAGACCCAAGTTCCGGCAGGTGGAGCTTTAGCTGTTGATAGAGATAAATTTTCTGAATTAATAACTTCTAAAATAAAAAGTCATCCTAATATTACTGTTATAGAAAGAGAATTGACAGAAATTCCAAAAACTGATATTCCTGTTATAGTGGCAACAGGCCCATTAACATCAGATGCTTTAAGTGAAGACATAAAGAAATATACAAATCAAACAGGATTATACTTTTATGATGCAGCAGCACCAATAATAGAAAAAGATTCTTTAGATATGGAAAAAGTATATTTGAAATCACGTTACGACAAAGGGGAAGCCGCATATTTGAATTGTCCGATGACAAAAGAAGAATTTGAAATTTTTTATAATGAACTTATTAATGCAGAAGTTGCGCCATTAAAAGAATTTGAAAAGGAAATTTATTTTGAAGGATGTATGCCATTTGAGGAAATGGCAAAAAGAGGTATGAAAACATTACTTTTTGGACCTATGAAACCAGTAGGATTAGAAGATCCAAAAACAGGGAAAAGACCTTATGCAGTAGTTCAATTAAGACAAGATAATGCAGAAGGAACATTATATAATATTGTAGGATTCCAAACACATTTAAAGTGGGGAGAACAAAAAAGAATAATTAGTTTAATTCCAGGATTAGAAAATGCAAATATAGTTCGCTATGGAGTTATGCATAGAAATACATATTTAAATTCTCCAACATTATTAAAAAGAACTTATCAATTAAAAGAAAAAGAAAATATTTATTTTGCAGGGCAAATGACAGGGGTAGAAGGATATGTAGAAAGTGCCGCAGCAGGAATAGTAGCTGGACTAAATGCAATCTATAATAGTCAAGGAAAAGAAATTATTTTTCCTACAGAAACTATGATTGGAGCAATGGCAAATTATATAGTAGATAATACAAGTAAAAACTTTCAACCTATAAATGCGAATTTTGGAATAATAAAACCTTTAGATGAGTTAATAAAAGATAAAAAAGAAAAATATACTAAATATGCAGAACGATCGTTAAAAATTTTGAATGAATTTTTAGAAAATAATTTATAAATATAAAAAAATCATTTACAATTATTATAATAAAAGGTATAATGTTAAGTGATTATAATAAATTTAATAGGAGGTAGAGATGGCAGGATTATTACAAAAAACACGAAAAATAAGTGCTATCCTACAAGAAGGCAGACATTCAAAAGTTGATTTTGAAGCTATGGCAATGAGATTAAGTGCTATATTGGATTCTGTAGTTTATATCATTGATAATGACGGAAAAATTTTAGGATATGATTCAAGTATAGATTATTCTAATGAAAGATTAGATCAAATGATAAAAACAGGCCATGTAACAAATGAATACATTAGTGCTGCTTTGAAAGTTTATTCTACTAAAGTTGATATTCCTTTTAAGCATGAATTATCAATATTTCCAATAGAGGAAGAAGAAAGATTTGATGGAAAATCATTTACAGTACTTTTACCTGTAAGAGGAGCAGGGGAAAGATTAGGAACTCTTATTATCGGAAAGATAGGAGAAAATTTTAGTGAAGATGATTTAGTATTAGCAGAATATGCGTCTACTGTTGTAGGTATTGAAATATTACATGAAATACAGGATAGAGAAAAAAATATTGCACGAGATAAAGATATTGTAGTAATGTCATTAAACTCATTATCGTATTCTGAAAAAGAGGCGATAGAGCATATATTTAAAGAATTGGGTGGAACAGAGGGATTATTAATTGCTAGTAAAATTGCGGATAGAGTAGGAATAACAAGATCTGTAATAGTAAATGCACTTAGAAAACTTGAAAGTTCAGGAATAATTGAATCAAAATCATTAGGAATGAAAGGTACATATATTAAAGTACAAAAAGAATATTTCTTGGAATATATTTTTAGCGGACAAGAAATATAATAAATATTTATAAAAACTGTGATTAAGACGTTATACAAAAAATTTTTAACAGGAAGTAGTTACTAGACTGAAATAACTATAAAAAATTTTTGTATATTTCAGCTTATGAGTAATTATATAAGCATAATATGTGAGTATAATCGTTTAGTTTGCGTTAAAAACTATTAAGAGGAGAAGTTTATTCTCAAATTAAGGGTGGTACCACGACTTAAATCGTCCCTATATTACTTTTTGTAATATAGGGATTTTTTATTAATTATTAAGGAGAAAAAAATGAATTTAGAAAATATAAAAAAAGAATATGAAAATTTAGTAAAAGAAATACAAGACGAAAAATCTTTGTATGATTTGCGAGTTAAATTTCTTGGTAAAAAAGGTGTATTGACAGAAATAATGAAAGGTGCAAAAGACTTATTACCAGAAGAAAGACCAGTTTTTGGAAAAGCAATCAATGAAATTAAAGAATTTATTAATAATCATTTAGAGGAAACAAAACAAAAATTGATTGATTCTGCTATAAATGCTAAATTAGCTAGTGAAGAAATAGATGTTACATTGCCAGCTAAAAAAGAAAATTTAGGGGGAATTAATCCATTAAATAAAGTAATTGAAGAAATAGAAGAATTATTTATATCAATGGGATATTCTGTCGCTGAAGGGCCAGAAGTCGAAACAGATAAATTTAATTTTGAAATGTTAAATTTACCTAAAAATCACCCTGCACGAGATATGCAAGATTCATTTTATATTACAAATGAACTTTTGATGAGAACACAAACTTCTCCAGTGCAAGCACGTGAAATGTTAAAAGCAGAAGGAAGAGGACCAATAAAAATTATTTGTCCAGGAAAAGTTTATCGTCGTGATAATGATGATGCAACACATTCTCACCAGTTCACTCAAATAGAAGGATTAGTAGTAGATAAAAATATTACATTTTCAGATCTAAAGGGAACTTTAGAATATTTAATTAAATCATTATTTGGAGAAAATAAAAAAATCCGTTTACGTCCAAGTTTTTTCCCATTTACAGAGCCTTCAGTTGAAGTGGATATTTCGTGGGGAAATGAAGATGATGAAGAAAATATTAAATGGTTAGAAATTTTAGGTGCAGGAATGGTACACCCAAATGTATTAAAAATGGCAGGATTTAATCCAGAAGAATATTCAGGATTTGCATTTGGTATGGGACCAGAAAGAATTGCAATGTTAAAATATGGAATTAGTGATATAAGAAGTTTTTATACTAATGATATAAGATTTTTAGAACAATTTTCTAGCGATAGAAATGATTAGTTGGAGGAAACGATGTTAATAAGTTATAAATGGTTAAAAGAATATGTAAATATTACTGATAGTGTAGAAAAATTAGCAGATAAAATCACAAGAGGTGGTTTAGAAGTTGAAGAAGTAATAAAATTAGATAAAGAATTATCTGGGCTTAAAGTAGGATATGTAAAATCTAAAGAAAAGCATAAAGATGCAGAAAAATTAAATGTTTGTAAAGTAGATGTTGGAGAAGAAAATGATTTGCAAATAGTTTGTGGAGCAAGTAATGTAGAAGTAGGTCAATATGTAATAGTAGCTACAGTAGGAGCAACTTTACCAGGAATAGAAATAAAAAAAGCAAAATTACGTGGTGTGGAATCTGAAGGGATGATTTGTTCACTAAAAGAGTTAGGATTATCACAATCGGTAATTCCAAAAAATTCACAAGAGGGGATTTATGTTTTTTCTGAAGAACAAAAAATAGGGGAAGAAGTTGTAAAACTATTAAATCTTGATGATAGCATTATTGATATTTCAATTACACCGAACAGAGCAGATGCTTTAAGTATTCGTGGATTAGTTTATGAAACGTCAGCATTATACAAATTACCAGTTAATTTTAAAACAGAATTATTAAAATATGATTATGAAAATACAAGTCTTAAAGTAACAGTTGAAAGTGAGAACTGTAAAAATTATTTTGGACAGATCGTTAGAGGTGTTGAAGTAAAAGATTCTCCATTGTGGCTACAAACAAAATTAATTAATTCTGGAATTCGTCCGATAAATAATATAGTAGATATAACGAACTATGTTTTGTTAGAATATGGTCAGCCTATGCACGCATTTGATAGAGAATTGTTAGGAGAAAATATTTTAATAAGACAAGCAAAAGAAAATGAAGAAATAATTACACTTGATGGAGAAATAAGAAAATTATTTTCAACAGATTTAGTAATAACAGATGGTAAAAATCCAGTAGCATTAGCTGGAGTAATGGGTGGAAAAAATACAGAAGTTTCTAATGAAACAAAAAATATTGTACTAGAGTCTGCATATTTTAATCCTGTATCTG
>CAMBPW010000071.1 GCA_945869755.1 uncultured Gemella sp. | reverse complement strand
CCCGAGCCTTTTATTCCTATAAAATGATATTTTTCCAATTCAAATATCCTCCTAAGTTATTTAAGCATAACTTCCTTTTAAATTTCAATACAATTTTACATTATATTACTCACTTTTTCAAGTTTTACTGTCTGTTATAAAAGTGTTATAGTAATTTTTTCAAAAATTCATTAATGTTATTTGTTTTCAATCCACTATAGTAATAATTTTTTTCTAACTTTGTAAGATGCCACTCTTTTTCAATATAACAAGTGTTCATTCCTAATTTTAACGCTGGCATTATATCGTGATAAAGTGAATCTCCTATCATCAAAATGTTACTCACTACTAAATTATTTTCATTAACTATTTGTAAAAATGCTTCTTCATTTGGTTTATTTAACATCGTTTCTGAAGATATATAAACTTTAAGAAATACATTTTCAAAACCAAGTTTTTTAATTTTAACTTTTTGTTCGTGAGCTATACCGTTAGTTAAAACGAATAATTTATATTTAGTTGCCAACGCTCTAATTATATTTAACAATTCACTATCTTCAACTAAACTTTCCTCAATAAATTCAAACATTTTTTCATAAAATTTTTTGGAATCTTCTTCGTCATAATCTATATTAAAACTTTTCATAGTAGCTATTATTCTTAAACTTCTAAGTTGCCTTAATCTCGTCTTTTTTTCATAAATGTCGTTTAGAATTTGTTTGTCATATTTTTTAAATGTTTCTAAAAAATTTTCAAATGTTGTTATTTTATCAATATTCAAATGGAAGTACATTTTTTCAAATGCCGTAAGCCAAGTTTTACTAAAGTCGTAAAGTGTGTTGTCTAAATCAAAAATTATTGCATCTATATTTTTTAACATTATTTTTCTACTAAATAAAATGGATAATTCATTAATTCTATATCCATATTTATTTTATCTAATTTCGACACTTCTCCATCCGCTTGAATAAATTGGCTACTACTTATTTCTAAGTTAATGTGTTTTGCTCCAACTCTTATAAAATTATCTAATTTTCCAAAATGTGTTCCTGTAACTAATATGCTAGGTAATACTTTTAAAAGATCTATTCCACTTATATCGTGCGCAATAATAACACCTATTTCTCCATTATTTTTTGTTGAAAATGGATCAATCTTTATACCTCCACCAAAATAACTATTTTTCATAAATGTAGTCAATAACACATTTTTATATTCTCTCGCATAATTACTATCCAAAATAACTTTAACATCAAAAGTTTCTCGCTCTTTAAAAGCATTATAAATTTGAGCTAAATACGAATTTTTACCGAAAGATTTTTTACCTTTAGAACTATTATTCAAATGACTAACTAGAGCATCAAACCCTATACCTAGACCATTCACAGCGACAAAAATTTTATCCGAATAATTTTCCTTTGCTTTTATAATTTCTAAATTAGTAACTGCTGTAGCAAAAAGTTTATCTAAAAAAACACCAATATCTTTTGTTAAATTTAGCGACCTTGCAAAATCATTCCCCGTACCAGACGGAAAATACGCCAACGGAAAATTTATATTTTCACTAACTAAACTTTCTAAAGCTTCATTTAAAGTTCCGTCCCCACCAATAACTACTAATCTACTATTTTCTCTATCTTCAATTTTACAAACAATTTCTGCAACTAATTTCTTAGTATGTTTTTTATATTGAGAAATATACACTTTATATTCAATATTTTTTTTATTACATTCAGCTTGCAACAACGATAACGTATTTCTACCAGCACTTCCTCCTGCATTCAAATGTGCAAGTATAAATAATTTTTTCATAATAAATCCTTTCAAATACTAAATTAAAATTCGTAATTACCTTCTCTTAATTCCTGTGCTATTTTTGATATTTTTCTCATTCTATGATTAAGACCAGATTTTGATAATTTCCCATCATCAATCATTTCTGCAATTTCTTTTAATGCCGACTCCGGATATTGTAATCTAGCTTCTGCCACAACACGCAGTTTCTCATCTAAATTTTCTAAACCTAAACGTTCCTCAATAACATTTATATCTTCTATTTGTTTAGCCGAAGCATTTACCGTTTTATTCATATTTGCCAAATCACAATTTTGCATTCTATTTACAGAATTGTTAATATCTCTCACAATGCGCTCATCTTCAAATTGAAAAAGAGATTGATATGCACCAACAATATTTATAAAATCTGCAATTTTTTCAGATTCTTTAACATAAACAATAAAACCTTTTTTTCTTTCGATACTCCTTGCATTCAAGTCATAACTATTTAAAATATTTTTCAAATCTTCAATATGTTCTTCATATTGCGAAAAAATTTCTAAATGATAACTAGACGTTCTAGGATTATTTACAGATCCACCCGCTAAAAACGCACCACGTAAATATGCACGTTTTTTCTCATCACTATCAATTAATTGTTCAGCAATTTTATTTTTTAAAGTGTAATCATTATTTAAAATATATAAATGAGTTAAAATTTCTTTAACTTTGCTATCAAGTCTACAAATATATACATTATTTTTTTTCAACTTCATTTTTTTACGAACAGAAATATTAATATGAACATCATAAAAATGTTTTATAAGAGAAAAAATTCTTCTAGCTATTGCTGGATTTTCAGTTTGAACACTAATACTAAGACTACCATTAGCAATAGTCAAAACGCCATTCATTTTTATTAATGCTGACAACTCCGATAAAAAACTTTCATCTTTATCTATTTCAATTAATGTCAATTCTTTTTTCATCTCTGAAGCATACGACATATTAATACTCCTTTCTACAATTTCTATAATCTATTTATTTTATCATTTATTTATAAAATAAACAAATAAAATCTTTTATAATAAGATAATGAAAATAAAATTATAATACCATTCAAAATATATACTTATTAAAACAAAAAGAGCTACTCAAAAATTATAATTTCAAAGAAATAAATTTTGTTGAGTAACTCCATATAGTTTATTGTTTTTTAAAAATATTTTATAAAAAATTCCAAAATAAATATTTAAATCTGTGTACTTATATCACTACTTAGCTATTTTTAAACTTTCGGATAATTTTTTAATTTTTATATTATTATCTTCTTTTCCGTGCCGTATATGTAATCTAAATATTCATTCATTAAATTTTCCATTTCTTCATAACTATTCAAATCATTAAGTTTAGCTTTTACTTTTGCCCCACCTTTAATACCTTTCATATAATAAGCTGCGTGTTTTCTCATTTCATGAACAGCTACACGCTCAGGTTTAATTTCCATAAGGCGACGCAAATGTAATAAACAAACATCAATCTTCTCTTTCGGTGTCGGCTCGTCAGTTAATTCGCCAGTTTCTAAATATTTTACAGTACGATACAACATCCACGGATTACCTAAAGCTGCACGTCCAATCATCACAGCATCACAGCCTGTTTCATCAAGACGCTGTTTAGCCATTTCTGGTGTAGTTATATCACCATTCCCAATAACGGGGATTTTCAAATTTTCTTTTGCAAGTTTTACATAATCCCAATTAGCTTCTCCACTATACATTTGAACTTTTGTTCTTCCGTGAATTGCTATCGCAGAAGCACCTGCTCTTTCTGCATTCAATGCATTTTCTAATAAATAAATTTTATCATCGTCCCAACCTATACGCATTTTTACAGTAACAGGTTTATTAACTGCATCAACAACTCTTGAAACAACTTCATAAATTTTATTAGAATCTAACAACAACTTACTCCCAGAATCACTTTTCGTAATTTTCGGAACAGGGCATCCCATATTAATATCAATAATATCAGCTTCAGTATTTTTATCTACATATTTTGCAGCTTCTACTAAAGTTTCTGCTTCTCCACCAAAAATTTGTAAACTAAGCGGACGCTCACGTGGATCAATATAAAGCATATTCATAGTCTTTTGATTATTAAACAAAATTGCCTTATCACTAACCATCTCCGCACAAACAAGTCCAGCACCAAACTCTTTTGCTGTTAGTCTAAAAGCTGCATTACAAACACCAGCCATAGGTGCAAGAACTACCCTATTTTTTATTTCTACATTTCCTATTTTAAACATTATCTATCCTTTCAAAAAAATATTAGAACATTCTTCAATATAATCTTCTATATTGCTAAGCCAATAACTCAACTTTTCATTATTAATAACAATATCTCCGACTACATCAATTAATGGACACAAAACAAAATTTCTTTCTGTAATATATTTATGTGGAATAACTAATATTTCACTATTAATAACTTCATCATTAAATAACAAAATATCAATATCAATAGTTCTATCGCCCCAATGTTCTTTTCTAACACGCCCTAGTTTTTTTTCAATGTTCTGAATAATACTTAACAACTCCGTAGCAGTTCCTAAAAAATTAATTAAAACACAAATATTTAAAAATTCATTTTTAGCAACTCCACCCCAAGCAAAAGTTTTATAAACTTTACTAATTTTAATAACTTCAATATTATCATTATTACTTAACTCACAAATTGCTAATTTCAAATAATTTTCTTTAGGTTCTATACTACTGCCAATTCCTAAAACTATCATTATTAATTATTAAGCTCCTCGAACTCATTACGTGTAATAAATATTTTTGTGCCACAACTTTTAAAAACTTTATCAATAGGAGCGTTAGGTTTATTTATTTTAAGTTCAACTGATTTTATTAATGAAAAATTACTAAAAATTTCTTTTATAATTTCATAAGAAAGTTTCTCTAACAAATTAAATTTTGAATTAGTAGCAACACTATAAACTACATTAACTACGTCTGCATAACTTACACTATATTCCAAATTATCACTTACCATAGCTTTAAAATAATCTACTTCACAACTAATATCAAAAATAAACTTCTGCCCTAACGTTTTTTCTTCTTCAAAAACTCCGTGATAAGCAAACAATTCTAAATTTTCTACATAAATAAAACTTTTCATA
>CAMBPW010000070.1 GCA_945869755.1 uncultured Gemella sp. | reverse complement strand
AATTCTAAAGCATTCGGACAAATATTAGAAACTAAAATTAATAAATATATACCTTTTTTTTCTGAAGTAAAAATATTCAGCGATATAAACAAAAAAAACTTTGAACAAACAATATTTAGTTTAATAATTGAAAACAATATTTCTATTGATAATTTGAAGTTTCTAAAATTATCGAAAAAAGAAATTAACGATATAAAAAATATAGTAGTTATTCATAATAAGGTAATTGAAGGAGAAAATATAAAATTGTTAGCATATTATTATGGGAAAGAACAGGCGGAATTTGTATTATCTTATTTAGGAAATGTTAATCAAAAAATAAATCTACCAATAAATAACTTCAAAGAAGTGAACTTTACAACAAAAGATATACAAAACCTATATAAAGATAAAAGTCCAGGACCATGGATAAAAGAAATAGTAAAGTTAATAGAAAAAGAGATAATTTTAGGGAAAATTAAAAATGATAAAAAATCAATATTACAATATTTAAAAGAAAAGAGGATTTGACTATGGAAAATTCTTCTTTTTCGGTAGTAGACATAGAAGTAACCGAAGAAAAAGAAATAGTTCAACTTGCTATAATAAATTTAGATAAAGAGTTTAATATAATACTAAAAAAAAATTATTATATAAAACCAAAAAATAAAATATCTAGGTTTATAGAGAAACTAACCGGAATAACAAATGAGTTACTAGAAGATAAACCTAAATTTAGTCAAGTAGCAAAAGAAATACATAATTTAATAAAAGACAATGTATTAGTCTGTCATGGAGTAGTTCAAGATTATAATATAATTAAAGAAAATTTTGAAAATGTAAATATAATTTACGAACCAAAATTTTTATTGGATACGGTAGAATTAACAAAGGTATTTTTCCCTACAGCACCGAGCTATAAATTAGGAGATATTGTAGATTTTTTAGATATACAAAATATTGGTTACTTTCATAATGCAGAAGTAGATGCAGAAGTTACAGTAAAACTATTACTAAAAACGATAGAGAAGATAAATATATTATCAAATATAGGATGTCGAGATGTATTAAGAATACTAGAAAAATATGTGCCTGCTATTACTAAATTTGTTACAAAAGTTAGAAAAAATAAATATGGTCGATTAAAAAAACAAAAAAATATAGCCTTGACAGCTAATTTAGAATCACAAAAATTTTTGTTTGTTTCATCAATTCCAGAGGAAGATTACATAACTATAAATTTGCAAAATTTTAGTAAGGATATTGCAATTATAAAAGATAAATTAAATTATTTGCCGGATGATTTTAAAAAATATATTTTTTCTAATAATAAACTAGATAATAGAGTGGGGCATATATTAATAGCTAAAATTGTAGTTTGGAACGAAGAAACTCTTATAGGAGATTTAGATGAAATAAATATTGATGCAAACGAAGCTTTACAGTTAGAGTTAATGAAAGAATATTTTAAAAAATCAAAGTCCAATAATTTTTTTGAAAATGCATTAAATATTGCTTTATCAAAAAAATTCGTAGTAACAAATTATAATAGCTTTAATTATTTATTAAATTCTAATTTTTTTGCTGATTATAGTTATGTTTTTGAGGATAAACTTATATTAGGGACGCAAATTAAAAATAATTTTACAAAAATATTATACTATAAGCATGTAGTAACAGAACTAAATATTGCAAACTCAAACAAAAAAATAAAAAAACTAACTACTATTCAACAAAATTTAGATAGTATCATACAATATTTACATGAAATGTATTTAATGGAAAGTTTAGGATTATATAATGAAGCAATAGAATTTATTTTGCAAGATATTGATATGTTAATAGAAGAACTAAAAAAAATAAATTTAAAATTAACAGAAACATCAAAATTTTTAACAACATTAAAAAATATTTTATTAGAAAATAACGTAGGGAATTATAAATTTGAAATATTACATACATATAATTCTTTATGTCTAAAGTATCATGAAATAAAAAAAGAAAAAATAGTAATAAATAAAATATATAAAAATAACTATATATTCTTAAAAAATGTTGTAAAAATTGATGCTAGTAGAGAAAAATTAATAGTACAAGATATCGGAAATGTTATTTTAGAAAATAAAGAATATTCTAACAAGCGTTACTTATATATATTTGAAAGTAGTAAATATAAAGATTTGTACTATGCAGAACGTGATAAAAAATCAAAAATTAAATGCAGAAACTTTTCAACTGATAACAATTTTTCTGAATTATTTCGTGATATAACCAAAAACAAACAAAATGGCTATATATGCTACGCTAACAAAGAAATTATGAATTACAAAATGTATTTAAAATTAATGTTTGATGAAATAATAAGTTTTAAAAATGTTGAATTATAACTAATTGTATTTTATAATAATTTTTGTTATATTATAAGATAAGTAAAATTAAATTAAATAAAGGAGATTTAATTGTGAATATTAACAATTTAAAAGATAAAATAGGGCAAACTGTTACATTAGGAGCATGGATTGCTAACAAAAGAAGTAGCGGAAAAATAGCTTTCTTCCAATTACGTTATGGAGCAGGATTTGTTCAGGCAGTTGCATTAAAAGAAACATTAGGAGAAGAAAAATATCAAGAATTACGTCATTTAACACAAGAAACTTCGATAAAAGTAACTGGAGTTGTGAAAGAAAATGAGCGTGAATTAACAGGGGTAGAATTAGAAATTTCAGAATTCGAAGTAATAAGTATAGCAACAGATTATCCAATAACTCCTAAAGAACACGGTGTAGAATTTTTAGCAGATAATCGTCATCTTTGGATACGTTCAAAAAAACAACATGCTATATTAACTATAAGAAATCAAATTATAAAATCAACATACGATTTTTATGAAAAAGAAGGATTTTTAAAATTAGATCCACCTATCCTTACTTCATCTGCTCCAGAGGGAACAACAGAATTATTCCATACACAATACTTCGATGAAGAAGCATATCTTTCACAATCAGGACAACTGTACATGGAAGCATGTGCTATGTCATTTGGAAAAGTATATTCATTTGGTCCAACATTCCGTGCAGAAAAATCAAAAACAAGACGTCATTTAATTGAGTTTTGGATGATTGAACCAGAAATGGCATTTTGCAATCACGCAGAGAGTTTAGAAGTTCAAGAACGTTATGTAAACTATTTAATTAACGATGTCTTAGCTAAAAATGAAACAGAATTAAAAATTTTAGATCGTGATATAGAAGCATTAAAAGCAGCGACAGGAGAATTCCCAAGAATTAAATATAAAGACGCAATATCATTATTAAAAGAAAATGGCTTTGATGACATAGAATATGGTGATGATTTTGGTTCTCCACATGAAACTTTTATAGCTAATAGCTATAATAAACCAGTATTTATTACACATTGGCCAAAAAATATTAAACCATTTTATATGAAAGAAGATCCAGAAGAAAAAGGAACAGTACTTTGTGCAGATCTTATAGCTCCAGAAGGATACGGAGAAATTATCGGTGGATCTCAAAGAGAAGACAATTACGACATATTGTTAAATAATATTAAAGAACATAGCCTAAATATAGAAGCTTATCAATGGTACCTAGATTTAAGAAAATACGGCTCTGTAGAACACTCAGGATTTGGTTTAGGATTAGAAAGAACAGTTGCATGGATTACAGGAAATGGGCATGTTCGTGAAACAATACCATTCCCAAGATTATTAAATAGGTTGACTCCATAATGCAAAATTTGAATTTAAAAGGTATATATATAAGCGAAGACTTTCTTTTAAATTATAATAACTACAACTTAACTGCAGAAGATGCAATATTTCTTTTGCAGTTAAGTTATATTTCAAATCAAGGGCAAGAAATATTTGATATTAAGAAATATTCATCAATATTAAAAATAGAAGAAAGTTTATTAATAAGAAATTTAGATAATTTATATAAAAAAGGACTATTACAAATAACAGCAACTAACAAATTAATTTTTCCTAAATTTAATCAAAGTGATCAATATTATAAATTAGGAGAATTATTATCAACAGTAGAAAAAATAACAAATAGAGTTCTAACATCTAAAGACATAGACATTATATCTTCTTGGTTTGATAAATTTTCAAAAAAAGAAATATTAGAGGCATTTAATATATCAAAAAATATAAACTACGTTAATGGTATATTAAATAATAAACCATTAGAAGTTAAAAATAAAATTGATGAGGATGATATATTAAATTATGACTGGGTTGATAGATAAAAAAGAAAGAGTAAAAATATTCACTAAATATTTGGATGAAAAATATCCTAACGTAGAGTGTGAATTAAATTTTTCAAACAATTTAGAATTAATAATAGCTGTATTGTTGTCAGCACAGTGTAAAGATGAGTATGTTAATCGAGTTACAGTAGGCTTATTCGATAGATTTAAAACTATTGATGACTACGCAGATGCAGAAGTAATAGAAATTGAAAAATATATAAAAACATTAGGTTTATATAAAGCCAAATCAAAAAATATAAAATTAATGGCAGAAATGCTCAGATCTAAATATAATTATACAATACCAACCACACTAGAGGATTTAACAGAATTACCAGGTGTTGGGAGGAAAACTGCTAACGTTGTAATGTCTGTTGGTTTTGGTATACCGGCTATAGCAGTAGATACTCACGTTGAAAGAATATCGAAAAGAATGAAACTCGCTAACGAAAAAGATACTCCATTAGCAGTAGAGCAAAAATTAATGAAGACATTTCCTAAAAAGAAATGGTCAAAGATTCATCATCAAATGATACATTTTGGTAGATATTATTGTAAAGCAAAAAAGCCAGAATGTCCATCGTGTGAATTAAAAAATATTTGTGTTTATTTCCAAAAAAATATAGGAGAAAAGTAATGTCTATTATTATTTTAACAGTTATATTAATTATAATCGATCAAATTTCCAAGTATAATATTTTAACAAAAATGAATTTAGGAGAAAGTATAGAAATAATAAATAATTTTTTCTATATTACTTCTCATAGAAATAGGGGAGCAGCTTGGGGAATATTAGAAGATAGCAGATTATTTTTTATAGTTGTTACTTCTATATTTTTAATACTTTTTTTGATGTATATTTATAAGAACAAAAATAATTATAATAAATATGATATAATTACTTATTCTTTAATTTTAGGAGGAAGTATTGGAAATTTTATAGATAGAATTAAAAGTGGTGAAGTTGTAGATTTTTTAGATTTTAATTTATTTGGTTATCCATTTCCAATTTTTAATTTTGCTGATATTTTTATTTGTGTAGGTGTATTTTTACTTATTATAAAAATATATAATGAATAAATTATAAAAACAGATATATTAAAATTTAATATGGTGCTGCACCCAAAAAGTTGGACAAAATATTAAGTTATTTTTGTTTAATATTTTAAACTTAAAAATCAGTAAATTTTATTTCTTTTA
>CAMBPW010000069.1 GCA_945869755.1 uncultured Gemella sp. | reverse complement strand
GCAAATTCTATTAATTCTAATTGTTCTTCATCATTCATAGTAGCACTTTCTCCTGTAGTACCTGCTACAATTATCGCATCTGTCCCATTAGAAATTTGAAATTCTATCAGTTGTCCAAACGTCTCAAAATCAATACTTCCATCTTCCAAAAATGGTGTTACTATCGCTACTCCACTTCCTGTATAAATCGTCATAATTTTTTCCTCCTAATTATATATCTTGTTTTATTAAATCATCTAACGTTTCTCGTTTTACTACTAACCTATGTTCTCCATTCTTCACAAATACTACTGGTAACTTAGGTAATCTATTGTAGTTACTTGCCATACTGTAATTATAAGCACCTGTCGAACTTACTAGTAATAAATCATTCGCTTGTGCCTTAGGTAATTTTATATCTTTTATTAAAATATCCCCTGATTCACAATATTTACCAGCAATAGTATATTCTTCTGTTGCTTCTCCGTTCATATTATTAGCTATTGTACATTCATATTTAGCTTTGTACAAAGCATAACGTGGATTATCTCCCATACCACCATCAACAAAAATATATTCACGTCCTGCAAAAGTTTTCTTCGTACCTCCTATTGTGTAAAGTGTACTTCCTGCGTTGCATATTAGACTTCTGCCTGGTTCTATTACAACTTTTTCTAAGTTTAAATCGTAATTTCCTTGTTCTTCTTCTACAACTTCTATATATTTTTGTAAAAATTGTCCTAATTCAAATGGTTTGTCTGCGGCTGTATAATAAACTCCAAAACCACCACCTAGATTTAACACTGTTATATTGATATTTAATCTATCTTGAACATTTTTACTAAATTCCAGTACTGTACGCACTGCCTCAAAAAATGAATTTTCTTCAAAAATTTGTGACCCTATATGTGAATGGAATCCTTTAAAATTTAAGTTTTCTTGTTGATTAATGTTATTGATTAAATGAAAGATGTTCTCATCATAAACTGAATAGCCAAATTTAGAATCATCTTTTGCAGTTTTTATATATTCATGAGTATGAGCATCAATACCAGTATTAATACGTAATAAAACATCAACATATCTATTATTTTTTTCTGCTAATTTATTTACAATTTCATATTCATAGTCATTGTCTATTACTATCGTACCTACATTTAATTTTAATGCATATTCTAATTCTTCGACAGTTTTGTTATTCCCATGGAAATAAACTTTACTCATATCTACTCCAGCTTTATATGCTGTATACATTTCTCCAAAAGAAACTACATCAAAACCTAACCCAAATTTGCTAGCAACACGATATATTTCTAAGCAACTAAATGCTTTTGAGGCATAAAGTATTTCTGTTTTGAAATTAGAACTTTTAAAGTTGTCTACAAATAATGCACAAGTTTCTTCTATTAAATTTTCATCATAAACATATAAAGGTGTTTGGTATTTTTCTCTTAATTTTGTAACACCAACTTCACTAATATTTAATTCGTTATTTTTTATGGTCATACCTTTAAATAAATGCATAAATTACCTCTTTTCTTATATAAAAATAGACTACAAGACAAAAGTCCCATAGTCTAATAAACTTACTATTCGCTTTTGCCCTACTATAAAAAGCTCACCAACTAGAGAATGGGCATTCTCTGATGACAGTGTTATGTTTATTCAATCATAACCCCAGTGGTATTCCACTTCGGCGACGCTACCTTTTACATTAGACATCGCGGCCTCTTTTTATAATATTTATAAAATTTACTAAATAATATCATATATTATACTAGTTGTCAACGAAAAATTAATAACCTATTCCTATTTTATTATTAATAATTTCTACTCCCGAACTTGTACCAAGACGTTCAGCTCCTAGTTCAATATAATGTAGTGCTGTTTCTCTATCACGTACTCCACCACTAGCTTTAACTTTTGCGTTTTCTCCTACAACTTTCTTCATTAACTCTACATCTTCATAAGTAGCTCCACCTGTCCCAAAACCAGTAGAAGTTTTTACAAAATCAGCATTAGCATTTAGTGATAATTCACAAGCTTTTATTTTTTCATCATGAGTTAAATAACAAGTTTCAATTATAACTTTTAATATATTATTACCTATTGCTTCTTTTATAGCACGAATTTCATTTTCAACGTATGAAAAATCTCCATCTTTTAGTTTTGCTACATTAATAACCATATCAATTTCATTAGCACCATTTTTGATTGCTTCTTCTGCTTCAAAAACTTTTGCAGAAGTTGACATAGCTCCCAAAGGAAAACCTACAACAGCAGCAACTTTAACATTTGTTTTTTCTAATAGCTTGTTACAGTAAGAAACATAACTTCCATTTACGCATACACTATAAAAATTATATTTAATAGCTTCTTCACATAATTTTTCTATTTCATTTTTTGTAGCCGTAGTCTTTAATAAAGTATGATCAATATATTTATTTAATTCCATTTTTTCGTCCTTTACAAATATTTATATTAATATTACACCATTACTTTAACATAATGTCAAATATTTTTTCGTTTAAAACAAAATTCATATTTTAATTTAGTTATGTTACTAATAAAATACAAAAAAACCTACGACATAATAAAATTTGTCGTAAGTTTTTATTTTTTATCCGTGTAACCAAATTAATTGAACTAAAAATAATATTGCAAAAATATACATTAAAGGATGTATTTGTTTAATTTGTTTCTTCGCAAGTTTTAATACTACATAGAAAATAAATCCAAATGCTATTCCATCATTAATTGATCCTGTCAACGGAATACCTAATATTGTAACGAACGCTGGAAATGACTCTGTAATATCTTCCCACTCTATTTTCGATATATTTTCCATCATAAATGAACCAATTATTATTAGTGCTGGTGAAGTAATTGCTGCAACTGAAGCTAAACTACTTACTAATGGAAATACAAAAACTGAAAGCAATACTAAGACTGCTGTTGTAAATGAAGTTAATCCTGTTCTTCCTCCATTAGCAACACCTGATGATGATTCAATATATGCTGTTGTTGGTGAAGATCCGAATAGTGAACCTACTGTCGTAGCAACAGAGTCCGCTAATAAAACATTTTTAACTCGTTCTATTTTTCCATTTTTAACTAATCCTGCTTGGTTTGCTACTGCAATCATAGTTCCAGTAGTGTCAAAAAGTGTAACCATTAAAAACGCAAATACTATTCCGTAAAGACCTAATTCAAAAACATTAGCACTTTCTTCAATTGGGTTATATAATAAACTAAAATCAAAATTCGGCATTCCTACAATACCATCAATTTTTAAAACTCCCATAAAATAACTTGCAAGTGTTACAACAAACATACCTATAAAAATTGCACCTTTAACATTTAGAACTAATAAAATTAAAATTACTATAACACCTAAAATTGTTAAATATGCCATAGGTTCACTAAGTTTTCCTAATGAAAGAATTGTTGCTGGATTTGCTACAATAATTCCTGAATTTTTTAGTCCTATAAAAGTAATAAAAAGACCGATGGCTACTGATATACCATATTTTAAATTGTTAGGTATTGCTGATATTAATTCTTCACGTAATTTTGTTGCTGAAATTAAAATAAATATTACCCCAGCGATAAAACACGTTGCTAAAATCGTTGCTGGTTTTGCTCCTGTCATTGCAACGACACTAACAAAGTAAGCATTAAGTCCCATACCTGGTGCAGCAACTAACGGATAATTTGCTCCAAGTGCCATAATTAAAGTACCAATTATTATTGAAATTATTGTTGCTGTAAATACTCTTTCAATTGGTAATCCTGTTGCTGATAAAATAGCTGGGTTTACTACAAGAATATAACACATTGCAAAAAATGTAATAAAGCCTGATGAAATTTCTATTTTAGCATTAGTATTATTTTCTTGTAATTTGAAAATTCGGTTTAACATTAGAAAAATTCTCCTTTTAAAATTATAGTTCGTAAACGAACATAACTATATTACCTTTTTTTTAAAAATAAATCAAGCAAAACAGTAAAAAATTTAAAAAAAATAAAAATAATGATATAATAAAGTAAATAAAATTAAAGGATAATATCAATGAAAAAAAATGCAGATTATTATTATTTAAAAATGAATACTCACTATGTAAATATTCCTTATTACAATGAGGAACGTAGAGTAAGAGTTTTACTACCAAAAGACTATGATAAAGAAGAAAGTAGCTACCCTGTTATTTATATGCACGATGGACAAAATGTATTTTATAGTAAAGAAGCATATGCCGGTTATTCATGGAAAATTATACCTACAATAAAAAATTATAAAAATATACCAAAAGTTATTATTGTAGGCATTGATAATTCTGGAAGCAAAAGATTAGATGAATATTCTCCATGGAAAACTGATTCTCTAAAAGAAACCGAATTTTCAAACAGTGGAGGAGATGGAGAAAAATATGCTAAATGGCTAGTAGAAAATCTAAAACCTTTTATTGATAGTAGTTATAGAACGAAAAAAGAAAGTAAATATAATATTTTAGCTGGAAGTTCAATGGGAGCTATTATTACGGCGTATATTTCAGCTTTATATCCTAATGTTTTTGGAAATATTGGTATTTTTTCATTATCTTCATGGTTTAGTGAAAAAGAATTTCTAAATTTTATAAGCAATAATTGTTTGGAGAAAAATACTAAAGTTTATATTCAAGTTGGTACTAAAGAAGGAGATAATATTGATAAGAGTTTTATTGACAACATTAACCAAGCATATATTGATAGTTCTCTAAATTATTACAATGCACTAATAAAAAATAACCATAATATTAATAATATATGGTTACGAATAATGGCAAACGAAACCCACAACGAAAAATATTGGGCTTTACATTTTCCAGAATTTTTAAAATTTGTTTTTGACGAATTAAAATAATTATTTTAATTCGTCAAATTTTGCTTTCATAGTTGGATTTTTTCGAACTAATTTTTTTACAGTTAATTCTTCCGCCTTATTATTTGCCAATCTTAAATTGTTATCTGACGATATTAGTGCATCTTTCGTTTTTTGAAGATGAAGTATTGTCTTATCTATTTCATCAATTGCTGTTTTAAATTTTTTACTAGCTAATTCATAATTTTTTGAAAATCTTTCTTTAAAATCGTTTAATTCATTTTCAAAATTTGTTATATCTATATTTTGTTCTTTTATTAATTTAATTTCTTTTTTATATTGTAATGAATTTAGTGCAGCATTTCTAAGTAGAGTTATTATAGGAATAAAAAATTGTGGTCTAACTACATACATTTTTTCGTAATGATATGATACGTCTACAATCCCATTATTGTAAAGTTCGTTATCTATTTCAAGAAGTGATACTAATACTGCATATTCACATTTTTTTTCATTTCTATCTTTATCTAACTCTTTTAAAAAATGTTCATTTTTCTTTTTAGTTGCAGTTTCATCATTCTCATTTTTCATTTCAAACATTATAGAAATTAT
>CAMBPW010000068.1 GCA_945869755.1 uncultured Gemella sp. | reverse complement strand
TAAGTGTAGCTATTGGAGAATTAGCAGACGGTGTTCATATTTATTTGGATAGAGTACCACTTAAATATTTAGGACTTACAGGAATGGAGATAGCTTTATCAGAATCTCAAGAACGTATGGCTGTCGTAATAGAAGAAAAAGATATAGCTAAGTTTAAGAAGTTTTGTGAAGAAGAAAATATTGAAGTAACACACGTTGCAGATGTAACAGAAGAAAAGAAAGTTTTAATGACTTATAAAGATAAAGTTTTTGTAAATTTAGATAGACAATTTTTAGATACAAATGGAGCAGAATCAAAAACAGAAGTTTTAGTAACAAAACCAACTTTAGAAAATCCATTTGAGAAAAAAGAAACAAGAACTTATAAAGAGCAAATATTAGAAACTTTAAAAGATATAAATATAGCAAGCCAACAAGGTTTAGTAGAAATGTTTGATGCAAGTATAGGACAAACAACAGTATTAATGCCTTTTGGAGGAAAATATCAACAAACCCAAGCAGAATGTTCAGTTCAGAAAGTTTCAGTTAGAAATGGCGATACAAATACAGTAACATTATTATCACACGGATTTAACCCATATTTAACAGAATGGTCACCTTATCACGGAGCAAGTTATGCAATAGTAGAATCTTTAGCAAGAATAGTTGCTACGGGAGGAAATTGGCGTAAAACAAAATTTAGTTTCCAAGAATATTTTGAAAGACTAGGAAAAGATGAAGAAAAATGGGGCAAACCATTTTCAGCTTTACTCGGAGCGATAGAAACACAACACGCATTTGGACTATCGGCAATAGGTGGAAAAGATTCTATGTCGGGAACTTTTGAAAATATTACAGTGCCACCAACATTTATTTCTTTTGCACTAACAACAGGAAAAGTTTCAGGCGTTCTTTCGCCAGAATTTAAAGAAAAAAATAACTACATATATTTATTAGAACATAATCAATTAGAAAATTATATTCCAAACTACAATCAATTAATAGAAAATTTTGATTTAATAGAAAAATTACGAGAACAAGGAAAATTAAAATCAATTTCTTCTTTAAAAAATGGGGGCTTAGCAGAAGTTTTAGCTACAAGTTCTTTTGGTAATAAAATAGGTGTTGAAATTACAAATGACAATATTTTAGAAAAATTAACAAAATTAAATTACGGTTCTTTTGTTATAGAAGTAGAAGAAAAATTAGAAGATGAAAGATTTATATTAATTGGAAAAACTATCGAAGATAAAATAAAAATTAAAGATGAAGAAATAGAAATAGAACAATTAATAAAAGAGTGGCAAAAACCATTAGAAAAAGTTTATCCAACAATTTATAAATATGATGAAAATTATAATAAATATAAATTAGAAGAATTAAAACAAGTTAAAAAAGAAAAATTCATTCCTAAACAAAATTTTGATTTAAAAAATAATAAACCTAAAGTAGTAATACCAGTATTTTATGGAACTAACTGTGAGTATGATATAGAAAATTCATTCAGACGAGCAGGAGCAGAAGTAGAAATTATACCCCTTGGAACATTAACAACAGAAATGTTTGAACAATCAATAGAAAAACTAGAAAAATCGTTAGAAACAGCTCACATATTAGCTTTAGCAGGAGGTTTTTCTGCCGGAGATGAGCCAGATGGATCTGGAAAATATATTTCGGTATTTTTACAAAATAAAAAAATAAAAAAAGCTATAGAAAAATTAATTGAACGAGATTGTTTAGTAATAGGAATTTGCAATGGATTCCAAGCACTTATAAAATCAGGATTACTTCCGTACGGAAAATTTGATACAGTAAAAACAGATAGCCCAACATTATTTAGAAACGATGTAAATAGACATATTTCAAAAATAGTACCAACAAAAGTTGTTGCAAATCACTCTCCGTGGTTACAAAATATAGAAGAAAATTCTATTCATAATATTGCAATGTCGCATGGAGAAGGTTCTTTCAAAGTTTCATATGAAACTTTACAAAAATTATTAGAAAATGGTCAAATAGCTACACAATATGTTGATTTTGATGGAACACCAACTATGCACGAAAACTTTAATCCTAACGGTTCTAATTTTGCAATAGAAGGCATAACGAGTAAATGTGGGAAAATTTTTGGAAAAATGGGTCATTCAGAAAGATATACAGACGGTTTATATAAAAATATAGATGGTAATAAAATTCAAGAAATATTTGAAAATGGAATAAATTATTTTAAAAATAATAGTAGGTAAAAAATGACAGAAAAAAGAAATTTAATTTATGAAGGAAAAGCAAAACAAATTTATAAAACGACAGATAATTCTAAAATTATTATGTATTATAAAGATAGTGCTACTGCATTTAATGGAGAAAAAAAAGATGAATTACCAAGCAAAGGGATATTGAATAATAAAATTTCTACGCTAATTTATAAATATTTAATTGAAAATGGTGTTAAGACACACTGGATTGAAACATTAAATGATAGAGAGCAACTTTGTGAGAAAGTAATAATTTTTCCGTTGGAAGTAATTGTAAGAAATAGAGCAACAGGAAGTTTTGTAAAAAAATACGGAGCAGAAGAAGGAGAAATTTTTAAAGAAGCTGTATTTGAATTATCTTATAAAAATGACAGTTTGAACGATCCGTTAATTAATTCTAGTCATGTTATTGCGTTACAATTAGCAACAAAAGAACAACTTTTAGAAATAAAAAAACAAGCACTATTAATAAATGATTTATTAAAAAATTTATTTTCAAAAGCAAATTTAATTTTAGTTGATTTCAAAATAGAATTTGGATTAACAACAAATGGAGATATAGTTTTAGCTGATGAAATTAGTCCCGACTCAACAAGATTATGGGATGAAAATAGCTTAGAAAAATTGGATAAAGATAGATTTCGTCAAGATTTAGGAAATGTTATAAAATCTTACGAAGAAGTTTTAAATAGATTGCAAAAAGTATTATCATAAGGAGAAGAAAATGAAACAGTTGAATGAAGAATGTGGTGTTTTTGGTATATATAACCATAACGATGCAAGTAATATAACTTATTTTGGGTTGCACAGTTTACAGCATCGTGGTCAAGAAGGAGCAGGAATTGTATCAAGTGATGGTAATAAATTACGAGGGCATAGAGATTTAGGACTTCTTGCAGAAGTATTTTCTAATAAAGAAAAATTAAACAATTTAATAGGAAATAGTGCTATTGGACACGTAAGATATGCAACGTCAGGAAGTAATAGTATTCAAAATATCCAACCATTTCTATTTCATTTTTACGATATGAGTGTAGGTATTTGTCATAATGGAAATTTAATAAATGCAAAAACTTTGCGAAAAAATTTAGAACAAGACGGAGCTATTTTTCATTCAACATCAGATACAGAAGTTTTAATTCATCTTATTAGAAGAAGTAAAGAAACAACTTTTAAAGAAAAAATTAAAGATGGATTACGTCAATTAAGAGGTGGATTTACTTATTTACTTCTTGATAAAGAAAATTTATACGGAGCAGTTGATCCAAATAGTTTAAGACCGTTAGTGATGGGAAGAACAAAAATAGGAGCTTATGTTTTAGCGAGTGAAACTTGTGCGATAGATGTAGTTGGTGCTGAATTTGTAAGAAATATAAAAGCAGGAGAATTAGTAATTATTAATAAAGATGGTTACACTATAGAAAAATATACAGAAAATACTTTAGTAGCAATAGAAGCGATGGAATTTGTTTATTTTGCTAGACCAGATTCTGATATTGCAGGAATAAATGTTCATACAGCTAGAAAAAATACAGGAAAAATACTCGCAAAAGAATGTCCAACACCTAATGCAGATATAGTAATAGGAGTTCCTAATTCTTCTTTATCAGCTGCAAGTGGTTATGCCGAGGCAAGTGGGTTACCTTATGAAATGGGGTTAATAAAAAATCAATATGTAGCTAGAACTTTTATTCAACCAACTCAAGAATTACGTGAACAAGGTGTCCGTATGAAGTTATCAGCTGTAAAAGGTGTTGTATCTGGGAAAAGTGTCGTTATGGTAGATGATTCTATAGTGCGTGGAACAACTTCAGGAAGAATAGTTCAACTTTTGAAAGAGGCGGGAGCAAGAGAAGTTCATGTTCGTATAGCTTCTCCACGATTAATTTTCCCTAGTTTTTATGGAATAGATATTTCTACAACAGAAGAATTAATTGCTGCACATAAAACAATTGATGAAATACGAGAATATATAAATGCAGATTCTTTAGGATTTTTAAGTGAAGAAGGTCTTATTGAAGGAATAGGTGTAAAATTTGATGCACCTTATAATGGTCTTTGTATGGATTGTTTTACTGGAGATTATGTTGCAGGTCTTTATGATTATGAAGAAGATTATAAAAATAATTTAACAGAAATACAAAAACAATATTTAGAAGAAAACCAAAAACGTTTTAAAAAAGAAAGGTAGAGAACAAATATGACAAGTGAACGTTATGCAAATTCAGGAGTTAGTTTACAAGCTGGTTATGATTCTGTAGAAAGAATAAAAAAACATATAGAACGCACAAAAAACAAAGGAGCAGTAGATTTGTTCGGTTCTTTTGGTGGAGTTTTTGATTTAACAAAATATGGATATACAGAGCCAGTATTAGTATCAGGAACAGACGGAGTAGGAACTAAATTAATGTTAGCTTTTATGGCAGATAAGCACGATACAATTGGTCAAGATGTTGTAGCGATGTGTGTGAATGATATTATTGCACAAGGAGCAGACCCATTATTTTTCTTAGATTATATAGCTTGTGGAAAAAATTTCCCCGAAAAAATAGAACAAATAGTAAAAGGTGTAGCAGACGGTTGTGAAATGTCAGAATCTGCATTAATAGGTGGAGAAACGGCAGAAATGCCAGATATGTATTCTATTGAAGATTATGACATTGCAGGTTTTGCAGTAGGAGCTTGTAATAAATCTGATTTAATTACAGGAAAAGACGTTGCAGTAGGACAAAAAATAATTGGTTTTGCATCTACAGGATTTCATTCAAACGGTTATTCTTTAGTAAGAAGTGTTTTATTTAAAGAAAATAATTTTGATATTAACAAGAATTACAGTTTGTCAAAAAATTTAGGAGAACTATTGTTAGAGCCGACAAAAATTTATGTTAAATTAGTAAAAGCTATAAAAGAACAATTAAAAATAAAAGGAATGGCACACATAACAGGAGGAGGTTTCTACGAAAATATTCCAAGAACATTAGGAAATTTAGGAGCTAAAATAGATGTTAGTAATGTGAAAGTACCAGAAATAATTGATTTTATTTTAGAAAAAGGAAATATATCTAAAAAAGAAGCATACAACATTTTTAATATGGGCATTGGCTTTGTCATTATTGTTGATAAAGAAGATGAAAATAAAGTTTTATCAATAGCAGAACAACTAGGAGAAAAAGCATATTTATTAGGAGAAGTTGTAGAAAAACAAGGAGTAGAAATTTATGGTTACTAAAATTGCAGTTTTT
>CAMBPW010000067.1 GCA_945869755.1 uncultured Gemella sp. | reverse complement strand
TCTTTAATATTAATCTTTTCTAATTCAACAACAATTTCTCTAGGTAAATCATTAATATCTAAAACTTGTGGAATATTTTTATTATCTAAAGTAACATTATATTCTTTATTTTCTTTTTCTCCTTTTATTTTTAAAGTTATCTCCTGTTTATTATTACTATGTCGAATACGCAATGCCATACTATTGTTTTTTAAATCTTTATTACAAGTTTCATAATAATAATTAGCATTATAAATCGTTACTTTATCTTCCAATTTATATAAATTATAAATACTCTTATATTCTTCTTCAGTTAATAAATTTTTAAATTCAATTTCTATTTCTTTCATTAAAACTCTCTAACTTTCTCCAATGCAACTAAAAATGGTGCATTGTTTTTTTGATTAATAAATTGATATTGCAAAACTTCTATATTTTTTTGATTTAAAGTTTCAAAATAAGAACATAAAATTTCTTTTTCTAATATTCCATTTTGATGCCCCCAATAAATAACTACGACAATAATTCCACCTACAGAAATTCTTTTTAACATTTTCTCTATAGTTAATTTTGTAATTTTTCCGTTTGTAGTTATATCGTGGTTCGCATTTGGTAAATATCCTAAATTAAAAATTACAGCTTGAAATTCATCTTCTACATAATTATCAAAGTTTGCATGACTATCTAAAATCAACTTACATTTAGATAATAATTCATTTTCTTCTAACAATTTTTCCGTTCTTTCTATCGCAATTTTTTGAATATCAAAACTATAAACTTTTTTCGCACTTGTTTTTGCTAAAAAAAGTGTATCATTACCATTACCACAAGTAGCATCAATAACAACACTATTTTTATCTATTTTTTCTTTTAATAACTTTTTGGCAAAAACTAATACTTTATCCATTATTTTTTTCCTTTAATCTCTTTAAAATATCTGATAATTCGATGTATAAATCATCAGCAACAGTAAAATCTAATACACCTTTTAAAATATTTGTAATATTTTCAGAAATATTTTCTAAAGAACTTTCTGATTCTTCTTCAATGTTTATACGCAATTTCCTAATTTCTCTTTCAAGTTCATTAGCAATTTTTATACTTCCTCTTGCATTTTTTTCATAATCTGGTAAATAATTTATTATGTTATAGTCTATAGCTTCTTCATAAGGTTTAATATAAATTGTTCTTAAATTATGTACTTTCTCTCCAACAACCGCAGAAAGTTCACAAAGCTCACTATTATAAATTTTTTCATCATAGCAACCTACATTTTCCATAATTAAAACATTATGATTATAAGGATAATATTCTGATAGTTCAATAGAAATATTTCCAGCCGTTATATCATCATAACATTGTGTAATTAAAATATGTTTTTTGGCATCAATATTTTTAAAACTATCTTCATTAGTAGCATCTAACAAAATAAAATTTTCTACAGGATCAAATTTTGCAGCGTTAAAACAACTATCTAAAAAACTTTCTCCACCTATAACTTTTGCTGTTTCATCTTTTTCTAAAATTAATTTCGTCGTTAATTCTGCAACCATAGGATGTCCAGGAACTAAATAAATTACATCTTTAACTTTACTTTTTTCTAATATATAATTGGCAATTTCACTATAAGTATTTTCAAAATTACTATTGTCTATATAAAATTTATCACAAGTTTCATAGTTAATACTATTTTCATCCAAAAAAGAAATTGCAGGATGTTCTTTAGTCCTTGCAACAATATAACTATCTTTATTTTCTAATAAAAATTCTTTTATATCTTGTTTAATATTCTTTTCTTCGTTTGGCCCTAAACCTACAATGTAAATCATAATCTTCTCCTAAATAAATAATCAAAATAATTATACTACATTTTAAAAATTAGTGTAATAAAATTTTAGTTAAATATAAATAAAAAGAACTCTATCATTAGATAAAGTTCTTACGTGTTAATACCATTTTTTATGCTACACGAATATAAACTGGTCCACTTCCAATATTAGCTGGTGCTAATGCTGTTTGGTTACCGAACCAACCACCGTGAATTGCTTGTCCATTTCCTGCGTAAACTGCAATATGTGCATATCCTAAACCACCATCAGCATAGTACACTAAATCTCCTGGTACAGCTTGATCAGCTGGAATAACAGTTCCTAAACTCATATATCCTGCTGGCCATCCGTGGAAATTAATTCCCACTGCTCTTAAAGAATTTGTTACAAGCATTGTACAGTCTTGATTAACTCCAATTTGTGCAAGTGCAGCAGCATAAATCGCTGCAGCTTTATTACTATTTGCAACTGGTGTAACTTCTACTTTTGGTGCTTCAACAGCTGGCGCTGGTGCTGGTGTTTCTGCAACAGCCGGTGCTGGTTGAACATCTGTTACAGCTGGAGCATCTTCTACTTTTGGTGTTTCAACTACAGGTGTAGACTCTGGCGCTGGTGTTTCTACCGCTTTTTCTGCAGTTGGAACTGCTGGTGCTGGCGTAGAAACTTGTGCATTTCCATTAATATTTAATTTTTGTCCAACAACTATAAAGTTTGGATTTGAAATTTTATTAATAGATACTAAATTATCTACTGTAGTTCCAAATTGATTAGCAATTTTAAATAGTGTATCTCCTAAAACTACTTTATAAACTCCACTTTCTTCAGCTTGTGCTACTTGAGTAACTGTAGCTTGGAATGAAAGTTTATCTCCAGGGAATATTAAACTGCTTGTCAAGTTGTTATCTTTCATTAATTGATCAACAGTTGTACCATTATTTCTAGCGATATCCCATAAAGTATCTCCAGATTTTACTGTATAAATATCAGCATCTGCAAGAGTTGTAAACCCAATCGCTACTGCTGACATAACTGCTGTTCCTGCTACTAATTTATGTAATTTACTCATTAATTAATCTCCTTAATGATTGATAATTATAATAAACTATCAAACTTTCTCTATTATTTTTAAATTCAAACGTTGCAAATTAGTTACCTAATCCAACTACAATTTATATTTTATTATATAGAATATTATTTTTCAATAGTTGTAACAGTTTTGTAATAATAGTGTTAATATTTTGAAATGCTAACAACAACTTATTTTATTTATTATTTTTATTTTATTAATTTATATAATAATTAATCGCAAAAATAAATTAAAAGTTCTTTATTTATATAATTTTTTATTGTATTATTATAACTAGGAGATTGTAAATTTTAATTATTAAAAATAGGAGTTTTATGGACTTTCAAAATATAAAGTTAATAGCACTTTTTGTAGAAGGAATATTATCTTTTTTCTCTCCTTGTATTATTCCTATAATACCTATTTATATAAGTATGCTCGCAGGAAAAAAACAATTCGATGAAAATGGTAATATTTTAATAAATAAAAAAAATATGATAACTAATTCACTATTTTTTGTAGTCGGTATTTCTATAACATTCTTTATATTAGCGTTCGCTACAAGTTATATAAGCACATTTTTAAATACACACATAAAAGTTATTCAAATAATTAGTGGTATTTTAATTATTATAATGGGATTTTTGCAACTAGGTTTTTTAAAATTAAATTTTTTAAAACAAGAATTTTCTTTAAAGAAAAAAGTTAAAACAAAAAATATGTCGCCATTAGTTGCTCTAATTATGGGTTTTACTTTTAGTTTTTCTTGGACTCCGTGTATCGGTCCAATTTTAATGAGTGTATTTTTATATGCAAGTACACATACAGGTATTCTTAGTGCAATATTAGTTTTAGTTTATTCTGTAGGTTTTATTTTACCGTTTATTATTGTTGCATTTTTTGCAACGAAAATTTTAGATCTAATAAAAAAACATAATAATATTTTAAAATATACTATGATTATTTCTGGAATTATTTTAGTTTTAATAGGATTATCTATTTTAACGGGTTCATTCCAAACTTTTGTCGTGAAATATTTTATTTAAGGAGAACAATATGATAAAAAATAAAAAAATGATTTTACCTATTATTTTAACGTCATTAGTTACGTTAACTGCTTGTTCAATAAAAGAAGAACAAAAAACTAATACTACTACAAATTCAGCTAACACAACAACACAAAAAACTGAGACAACTACTGCATTTGATTTTACCGCAAAAGATATAGACGGAAATGATGTTAAACTTAGTGATTTTAAAGGAAAAAAAATATATATAAATGTATGGGCTTCTTGGTGTGGACCATGTATTAAAGAAATACCTGAATTAGAAAAAGTTTACCAAGAATTTAAAACTAAAGAAGATTTTGTATTTTTATCAATAACTTCTCCTAGCGATACAAGTTTTAAAAATTTGAATGCATCAGATGAATCTAAAAAAACAATTTTAGCTAAAGCTGAAGAGTTAGGAGTTACCTATCCTGTATTATTTGACTACGAAGATAAATTTTTGAAAAATTATTCTATTCGTGCATTCCCTACTCATATTTTTATAAATAGTGATGGAACTATTTTAGCAAATGTTCCTGGAATGTTTAACGAAACTACATTAAAATCATACTTAGAACAGTTAAAATAAGATTTTTAATATCTCTAATTATAAAAAATAATTGGAGATATTTTTTATAATTTAAGTTATAATTTTAAGTATATTTAAGGTTTGTTCTCTATAATACTTTAAGTCTAAATAATTAATTTTATTTAGAAAACTTCATAAACTTTCCTTTTCTAGGTAGAAGACGATACTAGTTTAGTCTTCTACCGATTTTTTTTTATAAAAAAATAGGCAAAATTTTATTTTGCCTATTTTATTTATATGAAATTTAATTTTGTATATTTAATTTTAATTGAACATTGTTTAAATAATATTCAAAATCTTCATAACTAAATAAAAATTCATATTTATTTGTTGCTTTTACTACTAACTCTAGCTGAACTGTAGAATTATTATTTTGTGCTACAAATTCGTCCGTCAATTCAAATAATAATTTATTTGTTTCTTTATTAAATGTAATATTTACACCTGGAATATTGCTTTCTACTGTAATTTGATCTTGAACTAAATTTTCAAAACCTTTAAACAATGAATCAATTTCAAATGTTTTTGAATTTACTGAAACTTCTTCAGAAACAGTTATTTTTTGACCTCCTGAACTTACATAAACTAAATTATTAAGATTTCCTAAAGTTCTAAAATCTGCTATTTGATTTTTGTCGAATAACACATCCGTTAAATTAGTTAATTTTGATAATATAGAAATATCAGATATATTATTTTCTCTAATATCTAATCTTTCTAATTTAGTCATATTTTTTATAGGTTCTATAGTAGAAATTTTCGTATCTACTATTGTCAATTCTGTTAAACCTGTTAAATTTGCAATTGAACTTATATCTTTTACATTATTTCTTGAGAAATCTAATGCAGTTAAATTTGTAAGATTTGCTACAGGAGATATATTTTCTATTAAGTTATGTGAAAGATATAATTTTTTTAGATTTGGCATATTAGAAAGGACAGAAATATCACTTATTGCATTGTGAGATAATCTTAAAAGTTCTAAATTTTGTAAATTTTTCAAAATACTAATATCTTTTAATCCATTTGGCGAAAATGATTGTTCAACATCGTGCGATGATACACTTAACATTTTTAGATTTTTTGCATATTGAAGTGCAGATAAATCTTTTACTTCT
>CAMBPW010000066.1 GCA_945869755.1 uncultured Gemella sp. | reverse complement strand
AACTAATAAAGGTGGATTACTTTTAACGGTTGAAGGTAAAAATAAAGAAAAAGAAAGATTTATTACTGCTCATATTGATACTTTAGGAGCAATGGTAAAAGGAATAAAATCAGATGGAAGACTGTCATTTGTTCTAGTAGGTGGATTTTCTTTTAACTCTATAGAAGGAGAAAATTGTACTATTCATTTAACTAATGGAAAAACAGTTTCTGGAACAATTTTGTTACATCAAACGAGTGTTCACGTTTATGCTGACGCAAAAACTGCTGAAAGAAAAGAAAATAATATGGAAATACGACTTGATATAAAATCATCGTCAGCAGAAGATACAAAAAAAGTAGGTATTAAAGTAGGAGATTTTATATCGTTTGATGCAAGAACTACAATTACAGAAACAGGATTTATAAAATCACGCCATTTAGATGATAAAGTAAGTGCAGTAATATTAATAGATTTTCTAAAAAACATAAAAGAAAATAATGAAACTTTGCCACATACAACTCATTTTTATTTCTCTAATAATGAAGAAATAGGCTACGGAGGAAATTCAAATATTAGCGAATTAGTGTGTGAGTATGTAGCAGTAGATATGGGTGCTATGGGAGATGGTCAACATACTGATGAATATAGTGTGTCTATTTGTGTAAAAGACAGTTCTGGCCCATATCATTATGAATTACGTAATCATTTTGCTAAACTTTGTGATGAGAAAAATATACCTTATCAATTAGATATTTATCCATTTTATGGAAGTGATGCGTCAGCGGCGATGCGAGCAGGAGCAGATGTTAAGCATGGACTAATAGGTGCTGGTATTGAATCGAGTCATGCTTACGAAAGGACACACATCGATTCGGTAAAAGCTACTGCTGATTTAGTAAAAGAGTATTTATTTAGTGATACTTTGTAAAAAAGAGAGGATGGATAATTTATATGAAAAATATAAAAACAACGTTATCCTTTTTGAAAAATACGTTTGATAATAGTGAGTATCTATCTGACAATATTAAAGAAAAAGAATATCGTTATAATCATACTCTTCGAGTAGCAAATATAGCTAATAAAATTGCAGAAAACGAAAAGCTAGATAAAGAAATTTTAGTTATCGGTGCTTTGTTACACGATATTAGTTATTGCAACGAATTCAAAACGAAAGAAGATCATATTAATCATGGGAGAAAATCTTCAAAAATAGTAGAGGAGTTTTTGGATACATTAAACTTAACGCAATATCAAAAAGAGCAAATTTTAGTAGGTATAGCTATTCATGTTGATGATAGTGCAGGAGAATACGAAACTATTAGAAGTATCGAAGCAAAATCAATAAGTGATTGTGATAATATAGATAGATTTGATATTTATCGCATCTTTGAAGCGTTAAATTATGAGCGATTTTTAGATATGTCGTTAAACGAACAAATAGAATTTGTTGATAAAAAACTGCTAGCTTATAATAGATTTTTAGAATATAAAGAAGAATTTTCAACAAATAGTGCTAAAGAAATGTGGCTAGAAAAGATAGATCAATATCGAGAAGTTTTTTTGAAATTAGATTGTCAATTAAAATCAAGTAATAAATTTTTAGAAAACATAAACTAAATTTAATGTTAAAGTTGTAGTATGGCTATAGTTTCTTATTTAGGAGGGGAATTTTATGAAAGTTGGTTTAGTTTTAGAAGGTGGTGGAATGCGTGGAATGTACACTGCTGGAGTATTAGATGCTTTTTTGGATAATGATATAAAGGTTGATGGAATAATCGGAGTATCAGCAGGAGCGTTATTTGGTGTTAATTATGTTTCTCGTCAAAGAGGAAGAGCATTAAATTATAATACAAAATATATTAAACACCCAATGTATATGGGTATGAAATCACTTATTAAAACTGGAAATATTGTAAATAAAGAATTTGCATATTACGTTTTGCCACAACGATTAGATGTATTTAACCAAGAAGCATTTGCAAAATCAAATATTGAGTATTATGCCACCGTTACAAATGTCGATACTTATGAAGCAGAATATATAAAAATAGAAAATGTTTTTGAACAAATGGAAATTTTAAGAGCTAGCTCGGCACTTCCTTTCGTTTCAAAAGTAGTAGAAGTTGGAGATAAAAAATATTTAGACGGAGGAATTTCTGATAGTATTCCTATAAAAAAATGTCTTGAAATGAATTACGATAAAATAATAGTAGTTTTAACACGTCCGATAGAATATAGAAAAAAAGAACGCTCTAAAAATTATATGTACAAAATGCTATATAAAAAATACGGAAAATTAGCCGATTTAATTTTCGATAGAGCAAAAAATTACAATTCTACGATAGATTATATAAAAGATTTAGAAATGAAAAAAGAAATTTTTGTAATAAGACCTTCAAAAACTATAAAAATAGGAAGATTAGAAAAAGACGTAGAAAAAGTAAAAGAAATTTATAATTTAGGATTTTCCGACACTAGCGAAATAATATCGAAATTGAAAAGTTACTTAAACACTAGCAATAAATAAATTGCTGTGATATAATTAACTAGAAAAATTTTTATTAATAAAGAGGATTAAACGTGAAATTTTTAAAAGAAATATTAGAATGGGTAATAGTTGTTGCAGTTTCTATAGCACTATATTTTGCAATTACTACTTATGTTATAGCACCATATACAGTAAAAGGACATTCGATGGATTATACTTTTGCAGATAACGATAAAGTGTTTATTAGTAAATTAAGTAGCGACTATGACCGCGGTGATGAAATTGTCTTTCATGCTAACGAAACTGATGATTACATTAAACGTATAATAGGTTTACCTGGAGATACCGTAGAAGTAATTAACGATGTTTTATACATTAATGGAAAACAATTTGAAGAGCCTTATTTAGAACAGAAAAAATCAGAATTAAAATCTAGTGGTACAAACTTCACACCAGATTTCAATATAGAATATTTAAAGAGTACACAATCAAAACAAGTTCCAGCTGGACATTATTTTGTAATGGGAGATAATAGACCTAACAGTACAGATAGTAGAGCATTCGGATTTGTTAAAGCAGAAGATATTGTTGGAAAAGTTTGGTTAAGATATTATCCATTCAGTTCATTTAAGCAATTTTAAGAAATATAATAAACTGAAATACACTTCGTTAGAAGTGTATTTTTTGTTTTTTACTCTATATAAAAAAATTTTAAATTTAATTGTGAGTATAAATATTAATTTTCTGAAAAAATGAAAAAGTATTTTGTATTTAATTTGTAGTAATTAATATAAAGCTGTGATAAAATTATAATAATTAGAATTTTTTAATTCAATTAAATTTAATATTTAGGAGTTAGTATGAAAATTGCGATTACTGGAAGTATTGCGTGTGGAAAAAGTACAGTTACTAATTATTTAATAAATAAAGGTTATTATGTTGTTGACGCTGATAAAATTGGTCATGAAATTTTATTAGATGAACAAATAAAAAATGAATTGAAAGCAGTTTTTGGAGAAGTTATTTTTGAAAATG
Organism: uncultured Gemella sp.; assembly: GCA_945869755.1. Taxonomy (GTDB): domain Bacteria; phylum Bacillota; class Bacilli; order Staphylococcales; family Gemellaceae; genus Gemelliphila. Next base: position 2,196 of record CAMBPW010000066.1, on the reverse strand, counting down.
GAGAAGTAGACAGAAAAAAACTTGGCGAAATTGTTTTTAACAATGAAAAATCTTTAAATATATTAAATAGTATTGTACATCCTAAAATTAAAGAAGTAATTTCAAATAAGTTAAACGTAGGAATGGAGTTAGTGTTTTTAGATATTGCACTTTTGTATGAAAGTAATTTTGTAGATCTTGTAGACAAAGTTATAGTTGTGGATGTAGATGAAAAAACACAACTTGAACGTTTAATGTTGCGTAATAATTTTACAGAAGAAGAAGCTAAAAAAAGAATAGCTAGTCAAATGTCATCTAGCCAAAAAGTGAAATTAGCAGATTATGTTATCGATAACAATAATAACGTTTTAGAAACGTATGAACAAGTTGATAAGTTACTAGCGAAATTGGAAGGAGAAAGCAATGGTTTTAAAAATTAATTCTTTGACGGGTGGATATAACAGAAAAAAAGTTATTGAAGACATTAATTTTAATATTTCTAAAGGTAGTATTACTGCACTTATCGGACTAAATGGAGCTGGGAAAAGTACAACTATAAAACATATTTTAGGCTTGTTAAAACCTATGGCAGGAGAGGTTACTGTTAATGGTTTAAAGGTTGATGAAAATGTAGAAAAATATCGTCAAAATATTACATACATTCCAGAAAGTCCTGTTTTATATGAAGAATTAACTTTAGAAGAACATATAAATTTAACTGCAATGGCATATGGGTTGGATATGAAAACTGCTTGGGAAAGAGCTGATAAACTTTTAGAAATTTTTAAGTTGAATGATAAGAAAAAGTTTTTTCCAATATATTTTTCAAAAGGTATGAAGCAAAAAGTTATGATTATTTGTGCTTTTTTAGTAGAGCCGAATCTTTATATAATAGACGAGCCGTTTTTAGGTCTTGATCCGATAGCGATAAATGATTTAATAGAGTTAATGTGTAAAGAAAAAGAAAATGGAAAAAGCATTTTAATGTCTACACACATTTTAGCTACTGCGGAAAAATATTGTGATAATTTTGTTATTATTCACGAAGGGAAAATTATAGCCAGTGGTACACTAGATGAGATACGTAATGAATTTTCTATGCCAAAAGCATCTTTAGATGAAATATATTTATCATTAACGGTTAAGAGGTAAATATGCACAACAATATCGTAGAAATATTTAATAGTAGAATAAAAAAAGAAAATGACAAACGTTCAAGCTATCGAAAATATATATTAAATTCACACCTAATAATGTTTTTGTTGATTGTATGTGGGGGAGTAATGTTTAATTACTCTAATTGGTTGGAAATAGCTAGTAAACTAGAATTACAATTAGTATTAATATCAGTTTTAATGTTAATGGCATACATATTGACTACTATAAAAGTAAAAACTTTTATTAAAGAAGCGGATACTATATTTTTATTACTTTTAGAAAATAGATATAAAGAAATATTAAGTAAATTAATAGCTCCTACAGTAGTTACAAAAATAGTTATAGCAATTTTATTTATCGGTTCAGTATATCCTATAATTTCAAAATTAAATTTATTAAAAACTAATTTTATATTATTTGTAGTTAATATTTTAATAATTATAATAATTGGAACTATACTAAAATATAAAAAAGTAATTTATTCTCAATTAGAATTAAAAGATTTTATAACAATTTTTTTAATATATTTATTAACAACATTAATTTTTGTATATACTACTTTTTTAAATTTTGCATGTATATTAATAGTTTTTTATTATATAATTTCTTTAAAAAAATTACAAAATAATATAAATTGGTATTCAGCGTCAGACTATGATACAGCACGTAATGAAAAATATTTGAAATTTATAAATATGTTTGTAGATGTACCGATAAATGTTACTAAGGTAGCACGTCGTAAATATTTTGATATTTTCTTACCAAAACTTACAAAAGCTAAATTTAATAGTAATTATGCTTATAAATATTATTATTTACGAGCGTTTTTAAGACAAGAAAACACAATTTTCTTATTAATAAGATTGATGTTAGTAGCAAGTGTTATTATTTATAGTTTTAACAATGCAATAGTTAGTTTTATCGTAATAATAGCATATAATTATTTAGTAATTATTCAAATATTACCTTTTTATAAAAAAATAAACGATTCCTTATGGTCAAATATTTTACCTGTTAGAGAAGAAATTAAGTTTAAAAATTTTAGTCAAATAATATTAA
>CAMBPW010000065.1 GCA_945869755.1 uncultured Gemella sp. | reverse complement strand
GAAGACCAGAATTTGTAATTTTAGATGAACCGACTAGTGCTATGAATTCAAAATTAAGTAGGAAATTGGCTGAAAATATACATAAATACTTTAAAAAACATTCCATTACAACTATGATAATTACCCATAGTAGTGAATTTGATGTTTATGCAAATAAAATAAAAGAGTTAAAGTAATTCTAAAATTATTTTCCGTAGCTAGCAAATAAAAAACTATATTTACTATTTAAAATTGAAGAAAGAAAAAATAAAAAGAGTGAATAAATTTCACTCTATTTTTTTACGAAGTTATTAACTATTATTTTTAAAAATAAATATAAATTTGTTCATTATTAAAATTATCTAAAGCAGTTTGATAATTAGCTGAATTTTTAACGTTATTTTTTAAAAATCTTATTTGTTTTTTCTAATTATAGCGAAAGATAATAGTAATATTACAAACATTATTCCTAAAAATAAAAATAATTCAGAAATAGCATACGTTTTTGAAATTAACGAAGCTATTAAAATTATTATTTGCGGAATAATTAATAGGAAAGCTACGAAAAGTTCTTGTAAAATAAGTCCTGCTAGTAGAATAACAGTAGCACAAACTATAAAACTAATTATTGAAAATGTATTTGTTACTTGAATATTAAAACCTTCTAATGAAATTAAAGAATAAAAATTAGTTAGTTTAAATATTGCGGGAGTAAACCAAATCATCATCGCCCCTATAAAAATTATAAAAATAATAGCATTATAATTTGATTTTTTATTTAATAAATTGATACATAAAATAAATGCTATTAAAAATATAGACACTTGGAATAAATTAGAAATTAAATATTCAGCTATATTTAATGTATTTTTGTCATATATACTAATTAAAAATGTACTTGAAAAATAAATAGCAATAATACTAAAAATAAATTTGAATTTTTCTAATAAAGAAGATTCTCCAGAATTTTCTACAATGTTTTTAGTTAGACTATCTATGTCATTGCCAAAAAGTTCTTCAAATGTTCCACCATTTTTTTGATGTTCGATTAAATCTTGTAACATTTCAAATAAAGTAGCTTCTAGCTTTTTTTCATCTTTAAAAAATGAACTTACACGTATTTTAACTAATAATTCTTCGTATTTCTTTTTGTTTTCTTTATTTAATTGATTCTGTAATTCATTATTATATTTTATAAATTTTTTTGTATTCATTAGCAAATTATCTCCTAATTAATAATATTATTTATCGACATACTTAACTTCTTCCAAATTAAAGAAAATTCATCAGTATATTTTAAACCGTCCGTTGTTATTTTATAATATTTTCGTGGCGGGCCATCTTGGCTATCTTTTAAATAGCTTGTTAGTAAATTTTCTTTTTCAAGTTTTAAAAGTAAAGGATAAATTGTTCCTTGAGCAACCATATTTAAACCATAATTAGACAAATTTTCAGTTATTTCATATCCATACATATCTTCTTTGCTAATTATTTTTAAAACGCATGCTTCTAATAAACCTTTTAACATTTGTGAAGTATTTACTTCCATAAAAATCTCCTTTCTAAATATACAACTATATTGTTTTGCAAAATAGTTGATTTCAAAAAATTCTGAGAAGAATCTCAGAAAGTTATTATTTATTAACTTAAAAAAATAATAACATACTTCAAGTATTTTGTAAAGCAAAATAGTGAAAAAATTTAAAAATTATTTTTAATAACAAAAAAGTTGGAGTAAATATCTCCAACTTAATTATACTTCATTATCATCGGGTTCTAAGTGAACTAAAGTTTCACACGCAAAAAAGTTTTTTGATAAAGCTTTTTCTATTTTTACAGTTATATCATGACTTTTAATAACATTTAAATTCGGATTGACCGTAACAGTAACATCAATAAAATGAATTAATCCGTGAGAACGACCACGAATATCTTTAACTTTTATAACTCCGTCAATGTTTTTTACGATGTTATTAATTTCTTCAATAGTTTCTACTTCAATACCGTCTGTTAAAATGTGAGTAGCTTCTTTAAAAATTTTAACTGCTGTAAATATAATGATAATACCTACAATAATTGCAGTAATAATGTCAGCTTGCTTAAAACCGATAATAGTTCCGAAAATACCTACTAACGTACCTAGAGAAACAAATCCGTCGCTTAAATTATCAAGAGCAGCTGCTTTTAAAGAATTACTACTAATTTTTTTGGCTAAATTATAATTATAATAAAAAACAGAAAACATAATACCGACAGAAATAAATGCTGTAATAGCAGTATGAACTGTAGGAACTTCATATTGTGAATAAATTAATTTTTTAATTGCAAAAATAACTACTTGAATACCTGCATACATCATTATAAAAGAAGCTATTAATGTAGAAATTAATTCTGCACGAAAATGACCGTATAAATGATTTTCATCAGCAGGTTTTCTCGAAATTCTAATGCCGATAAGTACACAAACAGAAGAGATTACGTCTGTTGCGTTATTAATTCCATCAGCAATAAGAGCAGAAGAATTATATAAAACTCCAATTATAAGTTTTATAAATGCCAGTAATAAATAAGAAATAATACTAATTCTAGCTCCGCTTTCAGCTTTTTTTAAATTGTCAAAAACACCTTTATGCATAAATTTTTATCCTTAATTTTTAAAAGTATAAAATTATAACATCAAAAAAAATAAAAATCAAATAAAAAAACTCACAAAACACTTGACAACCTTTCCAAAAAGATGTATCATAATAATTGGAAATAGTAAAGGATTTCAATTTTAGGGAATTGAGCAAAGTATTTTACTATTAAAATCGGCGGAGTAAATTTCTAGGGAATAAATAAGGGAATACAACGGGAGTAAACTAGGGAATTATTAAGGCGAGTAAATAAAAATAGGGTCGACACTAACATTAGTTAGTGTTTTTTTATTTGAAGTAATTTGATAATTTCTTTATAATTATTATATTATTTAATTAGGAGAGAAAATGATAAATAGTAAAATAAATTTTTTAAAAGATGTACTTCATTGCTCGTTAGTTGCTTATGGAGGCCCAGAAGCACATTACGGTGTATTTATTGATATTTTAGTAAAAAAGAAAAAATATTTAACAGAAGAAGAATTGTTAGAATTAATGGCACTAACAAATTTTTTACCTGGCCCAAGTAGTACGCAAACTATAGTTGCGATAGGATATAAAATAGGTGGAATATTATTATCAATATTAACTTTTTTAATTTGGCTACTACCTGCATTAATTTTAATGATATTATTATCATTTTCAGCTAATCTTCTACTTAATTTTGGATTAAATATTTCCATTTTTAAATATTTAACACCAATGGCATTAGGTTTTATAATTTTTGCTTCATATTCTATCTACAGAAAGGTTATTACAAATAAATTCGCACTCATATTATCATTATTCAGTGCAATGACTATTTATTTTTTTCAATATAGTTTTATGTATGTAGTATTAATTATATTAGGAGCAATTTTTTCTGTAGTTAAAACAAAAACATATAAAATTTCTATTAAAGATAAAATAAAACCTAATTGGAGTTTACTAGCAACATTTGTAATTTTATCAGTAATAATGGCATTATTACCAAATATTTTTAAATATAAAATAATAGACATAATATCAAGTTTTTATCATTACGGATATTTAGTTATTGGTGGTGGAAATGTAGTAATACCGATGATGTTCACTGAGTTGGTAGAAATAAAAAATTACATTTCTCAAGAAGAATTTTTAAATGGATTTGGTTTAGTTCAAGCAATACCAGGACCTATGTTTAGTTTTAGTGCATATATTGGCTCGATTGCATTTAGTGGAGAAAACATATTTTTAAGAATTTTATTATCAGTTACATCAGGAGTTATAATATTTTTACCTGGATTAATATTAATTTATTTCGTATATCCAATTTGGAATAATTTAAAAAATATAGAAATAGTAAAATCATCTATTAATGGAATTATTGCAGTAACAAGTGGTTTTATATTTATTACACCACTATTAATAATTCAAAAAAATAATTTAGATTTTAACAACATTATTATTTCATTAGTAGTTTTTGTACTATTATATTTTAGAAAAATTCCAACAGTTTTAATTGTAATTTTAACGATCTTGTGCGGAACATTATTTTAATATTGATTTTCTTTAAAATGTATGCTATTATATTATAATAAAATTTAGCCAGTATGGCGGAATTGGCAGACGCACTGGACTCAAAATCCAGCGAGGAAACTCGTGTCGGTTCGACCCCGACTACTGGTATATAAATACAAGACAATACACTTGTCTTGTATTTTTTTATGGCTTATAATGTAGTAGGAAATTTTAATATAAATAAAGGAAGAAAAATATGTTTAAAAAAAGAAAATTAATATTAAGTTTTTTAACAATAGTTACTATTTCATCTTCTAATGTAGGGAATTTAGTTTTTGCAGAAGAAACAAATAGCACTATTTCTGAAAATACATTAACTAAAAATGAAGTAGCATTAACAATTGAGGAGTATAGAGAAAAAAGTGCGACAGAACTCGCACAATTAGTTCGTGATAAAAAAGTTACAAGTAGACAATTAGTAGAGTTAGCTTATCAAGTAATTGACGAAGAAAATAAAACTTTAAATGCCGTAATCACTACTAGAAAAGAATTAGCTTTAAAAGAAGCTGACGCATTGGTAGATAACGGACAACAATTTTTAGGAGTACCATTACTTTTAAAAGGGATAGGGCATACTGTTAGTGGAGGAGAAAATACTAACGGTTTAATAACAAACAAAGATAAGCCACTGTCAAAAACAGACGGTTCTTATGCTAAAAAATTTAAAGAATTAGGTTTTATAATTTTAGGACAAACAAATTATCCAGAACTAGCACTTAGAAATATCACTACCTCTGAATTGTACGGAACTACTACAAACGTTTGGAATAATCTTTATCATGCGGGAGGTTCATCAGGAGGATCTGCAAGTGCAGTAAGTAGCGGAATGACTCCAGTAGCTAGTGGGAGTGATGCGGGAGGATCTATTAGAATACCAGCAAGTTGGAGTGGATTAATTGGATTAAAAACAAGTAGAGGAATGACTGATAATGCAAAAAAAGAAACTGAAACTCTTGCCGTACATTTTCCAATTACAAAAACAGTAAAAGATACCGAAGTATTGTTTGACGCATTAAAAAAAGCAGAATATGAAGTAGAAAAAATAGATGACATAAAAAAATTAACTATAGCATATACAACAAAATCTCCAATGGGAACAGAAGTCAGTGAAGATGCTAAAAAAGCGGTGTTAGAAAGTGTAAAATTTTTAGAATCTCAAGGCTTTAAATTAGTAGAAGTAGACTATCCAATTAGTAACGGAAGAAATATAATGAAAGATTATACGACATTAACAATTGGCAATGGAGTTTATGGTGTAAATTTAGAAAGAGAATTAACTAAAAACAAATTAACAAAATTAAATGTAGATCCGTTAGTGTGGGCTTTATATATAACTAATAAAGAATATGATAAAGAAAAACTAAAAGCAGAAGTAAAAAGTGCTTGGCAAAATATAGAAAATTATAAAAATATAATGACAGAATTTCATAAACAATATCCAATACTATTAACACCAATGACAGCGACAACAGCACCTTTAGCTAGTAAAACTTTAATAAACGAAGAAGATAGAGAACAAATGTTAAATATAGAGAATTTAACTTTGGAAGAAAGAATAAAATTATTAAATAGACAATGGGAACCGATGCTAGAAAAAACACCATTTACTCAACTAGCTAATGTAACAGGGGCACCTGCAATAAGTTTACCTACATATTTATCAGAAAAAAATATGCCGTTAGGAATAATGTTAAGTAGCTATTGGGGAATGGATAAAACTTTAATTCAATTTGCAAAACTATTTGAAGAAAATAAAAAATTCAATATACATAA
>CAMBPW010000064.1 GCA_945869755.1 uncultured Gemella sp. | reverse complement strand
AAAACTACATTTAGAAAAATTATATTACCATTAAGTATAGAAGGTGTAAAAACAGGAATTCAAGTAACGTTTATTCCAGCTTTGTCAATATTCATGATTACAAGATTAATTGCAGGTAATAAAATTATAAATTTAGGTACTGCAATAGAAGAACATTTTTTAGTAACACAGAATGTAGGATTAGGGTCAACTATAGCAGTGTTTTTAATTTTAACAATGGCTATTATTATGATTTTTACAAATAATAAAAATAAATTAGGAGGAAATAAATAATGAAAAACATATCTTCTAAATTGTATTTAACTTTGATATTTATCATTTTATATGTTCCTATAGTTTATTTAGCTTATTATTCATTTAGTTCAGGACGTAACATGAACTCATTTGAAGAATTTTCTTGGATTCATTATTTAGAATTATTTGAAAATACTAGAATGATTGTAATTGTAATTAATACTTTTTCTGTAGCTTTACTTTGCGGTCTTTTTTCTGCAATTTTAGGTACATTAGGAGCATTAGCTATATATTCATTGAAAACTAATAAATTTAAAAATAGCTACTTAGTAGGAAATAATATTCTTATTGTAAGTCCTGACGTAATTATTGGATGTTCATTTTTACTAATGTTTACATTTATTGGAGAAAAATTAGGATTGGACAGTTTACAAGGTTTTTGGTCTGTATTAATTTCTCATATTGGCTTCAGTGTGCCTATAGTTGTTTTAATGGTTTTACCAAAACTTTACGAAATGCCAATCTCTATGATAGATGCTGCAGTAGATTTAGGTGCTAGTTACTATCAAGTAATTACAAAAGTTATAATACCTTATATAATTCCAGGTATTTTGGCAGGATTTTTTATGGGATTCACATATTCATTAGATGATTTTGCAGTAACATTTTTTGTAACAGGTAATGGATTTCAGACACTTTCTGTAGAAGTTTATTCAATGGCTCGTCAAGGAATAAATTTACAAATTAATTCATTATCTACTGTTATGACTTTATTTGTTATATTAGCTGTAGCAATATATTATGTAATTAATTTAAGTAAGTTAAGAAAAGAGGAGGTAAAGTAATATGAAAAAATTAATAATTTATGCTACTGTTATTCTTCTTTTAAGTATAGGATTATTACAAAGTAGAAGTTACATAGACTCTTCTGAAGCAGGTAGCGAAGGAACGTTGACAATTTTTAATTGGGGAGAGTATATTGATCCAGATTTAATTACTAAATTTGAAGAAGAAACAGGAATTAAAGTAATTTATGAAACTTTTGATTCAAATGAAGCATTGTTGACAAAAGTAAAATCAGGTTCAACATCTTATGATATAATAGTACCATCAGATTATATGATAAAAAAGATGAAAGATTTGGATTTATTAAAAAAACTAGATAAAAATAAAATAACAAATTTTGATAATCTTAATCCTAAATTAATAAATTTAAGTTTTGATAAAGAAAATGAATATTCTATACCGTATTTTTGGGGGACGCTAGGAATAGTTTATAATCCAAACTTAGTAGATGAAGATCAAACATTTGAAAATTGGGAAGATTTATGGGATGAACGCTTAAAAAATAATATTTTATTAGTAGATGGTGCTCGTGAAATGTTAGGTTTAGCGTTACAATCAGAAGGATATTCTGTAAATGAAACAGATCCAGTAAAGTTGCGTTTAGCAGAAAAAAAATTAGAATTAATGGGTGGTAATGTAAAAGCTATTAATAACGATGAAAAAACTATGTTAATGGTAAACAATGAAGCAGCAGTTGCTATAACATTTTCTGGTAGTGCTGCAGGAATGATGGCTCAAAATGAAGAATTAATATATTCTGTTCCAAAAGCAGGAAGTAATATTTGGTTCGATAATATGGTAATACCAAAAACTTCAAAAAATGAAGAAGCTGCATATAAATTTATTAACTTTATGTTAGAACCTGAAAATGCAGCACAAAATGCAGAATATATTGGATATGCAACTCCAGTAAAAGCAGCTTTAGAATTATTACCTGAAGAGGTTACTTCGGATGAAGAATTTTATCCAAACGAAGAAACTATGAAAAACTTAGAAGTTTATGAATCTCAATCACAAAAAATAGTTCAGTTACAAAATGACTTATTTTTGGAATTTAAAATAAATATAAATAGACATTAAAAAGGGGTAGTTAAACTACCTCTTTTATAAAGGAGATTATATATGGAAAAGATTTTCAAAAATTATATTAAAAATATTGATGTAGACTATTCATATCATTTATCTTGCAAATTAACCGAGTTTAAAACTAATGACAAATTAGGATATAGAACTGCTGGTTCATATGCAGAACATAATGCTGCAAATTTTTTATTAGATGAAATGAATAAAATAGGATTGAACAATATTAAAAAAGAAGAATTTATATTAGATTCGTGGACATTTGAAAAAGCAGAAGCAACATTTATTGATATTAATGGTAATAAACAAAATATATTACTAGGAACATATCAAATAAATTTTGATACTAACGGTGTAAAAGAATATGAAGTAATTTATGCAGGACGAGGAACAAAAGATGATTTATATTTTTTAGATGTTAAAGATAAAATAATTTTGATAGATATAAATCAACGAGAAGAATGGTGGGTAAATTATCCAGCATTACAAGCTAAATATTCAGGAGCAGTGGCAGTTTTAGCAACACAAAATTTAGGATTTAGTGAGGTTGATGAAGATGCATTAAATGCAAATGATATTATTGGGCCTGATGATGCACCTATATTCTCAATATCTAGAAAAGATGCAAACAAATTAAAAGAAGTTATGTTTGAAAACAATAATAAAGTAACTATAAAATTAAATGCAAAATCTACAGTAAAATTTAATGATAAAGCATATAATATAACTGGAGAAATAACAGGAAAAGATACAGAATCTTACATTATTTTTTCTTCACATTATGATGCGTACTTTGATGGTTTTCAAGATAATGCAACAGCTGTAGGCATAATGTTTGGTATAGCAAAAGCACTGAAAAAAAGTGGATATAAACCGGAAAAAACAATAATTTTCACGGCGTTGGCAGCAGAAGAATGGGGAACTAGTAATACTCGTTATGATTGGTCAACAGGAGCATACAATCAAGTTTTTAAAATTCACCCAGAATGGCAAGGAAAGGCTGTATTAAATATAAATTTTGAATTACCTGCATTTTTACATAATCCATTTGACGAAATAACATCTGTAAATGAATTAAAAACTTATTTAGAAAGTTTTATAAAATTAGTTCCTAATATTCCTGGTGCTTATACTGAAAAAACAAAAATTATAACACCATTAACTACATGGGCAGATGATTGGTCATTCTCAATAGGAGGAATACCTGCCGTTAGAAATGATTTTACTAGTTCAAAATTTAGAGAAACACATTATCATACTCAATTTGATAATAAAGAAACATATAATGAATTAGTATTTAAACAACATCATATATTATATGGTTTGTTAGCTTTACATTATGATAATTTACAAGTTGTACCATTAGATTTTTCTGTTACATTTAATAAATTTATTGATAGTATAGATAGTGAGTTAATAACAAAGTATAATATACATAAAATTGATGAATTAATAAATATTTCTAAAAATATAATATTTGAATCTAAAAAGTTAAATTTTAAAGTAGAAGAACAAAATGGTAACAAATTATTACATTTTGATAATGTTAAAAATATAAATTTAGCTATTTTAAAAATTTTTAGAATTATTCAAGATAATTTATTGAAATTAAATTGGGAAGATGAACCTTATTTTCCTCATGAAATAATAATAAATAATATTAAGCAAATAAATAATGCTATAAATAATTTAAAAAATAATGATAAATTATCGGCGATAGAAAAAAATTTATTTTTAGTAGATAATAATTTTTTAGCATATCATTTTGATAAATATGTATGGGATTATTTCAATGATTATGTATTAAAAGCAAAACCTGAAAAATTAATGTGGGGAGTAGGAAGAATAGTAGGTCATATAGATTTATATGATATATTAGAATCATTGAAAAATAAATTAGCAAATAATGATAATAATTGCTTATTAGAAATTAATAAGCTAGAAAAAATATTAAAAGAACAAATAATATTATTGGAAAATACAATAAGTACTGAATATGAAATTTTAAAAATAATAGAAAAAGAGATTTCAAAAATTAATAAAAAATAGGATAGATAATTTTTATTATCTATCCTATTTTTTATTAATAATATGTAATTTATTTAGAATTTAATTTCTGCATAAATTTTTCATTATTAATTATTACTCTTGTATGTTCTGCATTAGCAATTTCTTGGTGTTCTTCATTGTATGCTATTATGTTAAATTTTATAATTTTATCCTTTTTATTTTCTTTTATTTTTGTATGTACAGTAATTTTTTCTCCAATTTTTGTAGGAGCAATGTGATTTATATTTATATTACTTCCTACACTTCCTTGTTCTTTAGATAAATAATTATTCAATAATTCTTTTGAACTTTCTTCCATAAATGCTACTAGTATAGGGGTAGATAAAACATTCAAATCTCCGCTTCCCATACTTTTTGCACTATGATTATCTAAAACTAAAAATTCTTTTGTTAATGAAATGTTTTTTTTCATAATAAACTCCTTATTTTTAATAAAATCTTACGAAATATTTTTTAAATATGTTTTTTTCGTAAATAAATTTTGCAGAAAAGAATGGTTTATTATCAATAAGCCAATCTAAAAATATATAGTCGCCTTCCCATGTACGTATTTTTCTATTTTTTATATCTTCTTTTTTTACCCAAACAAGATCACCTTCGTTACAGTTTTTTGTAATTTCTCCACTAAATTTATTTGCTGTAAATAAATATGTATACCAATTTATTCCTTCTTCGAAATCAGGAAATGTAATTATCCCACGCAAAGTAGGTTCTATTATATCAAGATTAGTTTCCTCTTTAACTTCTCTTATTACACATTCTTCAGGGCTTTCTCCATTTTCAATTTTTCCTCCTACACTTATAGTTAAACCGTGATGAACATCATTATCTTTTTTCGTTCTTTTTAACATTAAAAAATTTTCTCCATCATCTATGTAACACATAGTAGCTAAAATATTCAAAACTTAACCTCCGTATTAAAAAAGAACTGTAATAAAAACACAGTTCTATAAATTATTATTTTTTATTTTTTCCAATCACTAATTCTAAAGTTGCAACTCCAAAAGTAAAAATCACTGATAAAATAATACAATTTTGAACAGATACACCTGAACTAATTCCATTGCTACCTAGTATCGACGATATTATAAATATTGCTATAAATGAAAATATGAATCCCCAAAATAATGATACTAAAAATTTCATATTTTTGTACCCCTTTCATTTTTTATTACGTTTTAATTATACAACTAAATGAAAAAAGTTACAATATATTTTATTAAATTATTTTAATTAACATTTAATAATTTATGTAAACTATGGTATAATTATGAATATTAATTTAGGAGAATAATGTTTTATGAAAAGAAAATTATTTATAGATTATATATTAAAAGATAAAATTAAAATAAATGATTTAAAGTTTTTTACTAAAAATGATATTTTGATTGAATATATCGACTATATACCTAAAATAGAAAATGATATAGATTTATATTTAACTTCCAATAAAGAAAATATATTAAATAATATAAATCATATATTTTTAAATAATAATAATGCTCTTGAGAAAAATAACTTTAATTGTATTAATAATATAAATGAAATTATTAAAATTTTTGAAAAAGATATTATTATAACTTGGGCTTGTGAATTGCAATCTTTAGCACAAAATACACTAGCATACAGTAAAAATCAATTCGATATAGAAAGGGCAGAAAGGATTAGAGAAATTTCTTGTGAAATGATGAGTTATAAACATAATTTATCAAAATCAACTATAGAAAATGTTTTTGCAAATGAA